>JARRRO010000279.1:0-7062 GCA_037380645.1 Gammaproteobacteria bacterium
ACCGCACGCTTCCTGTTTGACGGGGAAGTGCTGATCCCGAAATCTATCTGGGACGGTAACAAGTAGCTTTACCGACATATAACATATAATGGTCGCTGACTTGTATAGATCGACGGTCTGCGATTGTATTTAATGGGTAATTGAGGGCAGTCCGTTTATTCGTTCAAGTACTTGCAGGAGAACGCCGGGATATGAAGTTGTATTCGTCAGCGTCTCGATGTTCCATGCCTGCCTATTATGCACGGCGACGGCCTGGATAATGACTCTATCACTGGACGGGGATTTCCGGTAACAGATCAGGCTGTAGATCACGCCTCCGACCCTGCCGGAACGTCTGCCGGCCAGCAGTTCATGCTCCGGATACAGCTGCGGAAGGGATGCCATGGCCTGATCGTAAAAGGAATGTGGCAGCATACGGTTGTAGCGGGTCTCGGTTATGGTGAGCGCGCTGCCGTCATTCAGTTGAATCTCAGTATCTGCCTGTGCCGCCGCACTCAAGAACAGCAGTAAACAGAACAGCAGGCATATAATATGTTTGGTCCTTAAAGATACCTGGTTCATTGGACACGTCTGGCAAGTTGAAGACATAATGGATTTGATTGTCGCTTCAACGATCAATTCCCGAGCATTCATGTATTGTTTCACCGGTTGAACGGGCAGCACCCGTCCCGATGGGGCGCCCTCCGGTTATGCACCCTTCATTCTAGTCGGTTCCGGCGGCCAATGTAACCGACGCCGACTTGGATAGAGGTGCCGTCTGGTGGATAATCCAGGCAGGCATCAACGGGGTCCGTGCATGGCGGGAAAAGACAGCCGCGAGGAATCGGAGAGGCTGGACAAGGTCGTCGCCGAGGCGCGCCGGCAGCAGGAACTGCGGGAGCATTCCTACCGGGAGCGGGCCCTGAAACTGTATCCCTGGGTGTGCGGCCGCTGCGGCCGGGAGTTCGACCGCGGGAATGTCAGTGAGCTCACCGTTCACCACCGCGACCATAACCACGACAACAATCCTCCGGACGGCAGCAACTGGGAATTGCTGTGTGTGTACTGCCACGACAACGAGCACGCGCGCTACACGGATCATCAGTCCGGAAGTCTGGCGGAAGACAAGCAGCGCCATACTGCGGGCACCCACCGCCCCTTCGCAGGCCTGGGCGAACTGTTGAAAAAGAAGAAAGAGGACTGATCGGCACATGGACGGGGGGAGGAAACAAGTGAGGGCGGTGCTGTGGCTGGTGATCTTCTTCGCGGTCCTGATCTGGTCCGTAATCCGGCCCTACGATCTGCCGACCTGGATCCTGGAGGTGACCCCGGCCCTCATCGGCCTGGCTGTGCTGGGGATCACCCGGCGGCGGTTTCCCCTGACCACGCTGAGTTATGTACTGATATTGATTTTCAGCATCATTCTCATGGTCGGCGGCCACTACACCTATGCCCGGGTGCCGTTGTTCGACACCTTCAGCACCTGGTTCGGCTGGAGTCGCAACAATTATGACAAGCTCGGGCATTTCGCCCAGGGCTTCGTCCCGGCCATCATCGCCCGCGAGATCCTGCTGCGCCTGGCCGTCGTTAACGGCCGGGGCTGGCTGAACCTGTTCGTGCTCAGCCTGTGCCTGGCCATCAGCGCGCTGTACGAACTGGTGGAGTGGAGCGTGGCCATGGTCAGCGGAGAGGCCGCGGCGGCTTTTCTCGGCACCCAGGGCTATGTCTGGGACACCCAGTCCGACATGGCCATGGCTCTGGTGGGGGCCATTGCGGCGTTGCTGCTGCTGGGTCGCGTCCACGATCGGCAGTTGGCCCGTCTGGCCCGGGGCGGGAGGATGGATCACGCCTGATTCGCGCCCTGCGCCTTCTACGCGGGACTCGAGCTGTTATCATGTTAAACTGAAAAAAGTGTTGAAAAAACAAAAAGGGGAAATCATGTCCATAACACAACGAGCCGAGCGACTGTTGCAGCAGAGGAGGGAGCGCGGGCCGGATCTGAGAAAAATCGGGCTGCACCCGGACCACTGGTATCCCCTGGCCCGGTCGCGCGACGACAAGGCGGGCAAGACTCTGGGCCGTACTTTCGCCGGCGAACCCATTGCCCTGGTGCGTACCGAAAGCGGCAGGCTGTTCGCCCTGGAGGACCGCTGCGCCCACCGGCAGGTCCCCCTGCACGCCGGCGAGGTCTGCGGGGAGCAGATCAAGTGCTGTTATCACGGCTGGATCTATGACAGCGAGGGTAAGTGCGTCAACATCCCCTACGTGGGTCAGAGCGAACGCATTCCCAAGGGAGTGAGGAAATATCCTTGCCGCGAGGCCTACGGTTTGATCTTCGTCTTTCCCGGCGATCCCGACAAGGCGGATAAGGCGTTTTGCCCGGACATCCCGGCCTTCGCCGATCCCGCCTACAAGACCCGTTACCTGGATCACCAGGTCACCTGCCATTATTCCTTTCTGCACGAAAACCTGATGGACATGAACCACCAGTTCCTGCATCGCAAGATTATGGCCAAGATCAAGACCGGCTTTCTGGGACTGCGCGAGGGGGACGACTGGGTGGAGGTTGACTACACCTTCACCCGCGAGGGCAAGCAGCCCGTAGGCGAGAAGGTCATGCTGGGCAAGCGGGCGGTGATCCCCAGCGAGCGCGACAAGGATCTGATGACGGTGCGTACCGAATACCCCAACCAAATTCTGAAATTCTGGACCGCGGGCAGCGAGCATCCGGCACTGGACCTGTGGATCACCTATATTCCGGTGGACGCTGAACAGCGCATCAACCACACCTTCGGTCTCATCAACGTGCGCCGGCCGTCCTCGGTACCCTGGCTGCTGGACATGCTGTGGCCGCTCATCGTGTATTTCACCAACGGCATCTTTAGCGAGGACAAGTGGGTGGTGGAAATGGAACAGAGGACTGGAATCAGGAGATTTTCCCCGTGATCCTCAAGGTACGCGAGCTGCTTATCCGCCAGGGCGTTCCCATTCCACATTATGCCTGAACGGCGTGCGCGTGCCGCCGACGCCCGACGTGGCGGCGAGGTGAAACGCTGCGCCTGGCCGGGCGAAGATCCCCTTTATATCCGCTATCACGACCGGGATTGGGGCGTGCCGCTGCACAACGACAGGAAGCTGTTCGAGTTCCTGGTGTTGGAGGGGGCGCAGGCGGGACTGAGCTGGATCACCATCCTGAAAAAGCGCACCGCCTACCGCAAGGCCTTCGATCGGTTTGACTTCAACGAGGTCGCCCGCTACGGCGAGGTGCAGGTGCGGCGCCTGCTGCGGAACCCGGGCCTCGTCCGCAACGAACTGAAGATCCGCTCCGCCGTCAACAACGCCCGGGCGTTTCTCAGGGTGAGGGAGGAGTTCGGGACGTTCAATAAATACATCTGGCGCTTCGTCGAAGGCGAACCGGTCCAGAACCGCTGGCGCAGCCTGAAGCAGATCCCGGCCCGCACCACGCTGTCCGATGCGATCTCGAAGGATCTGAAACAAAGGGGCTTTTCCTTGTGGATTGTTTCCGCCACCGGGAAGTCAAGGAGCTTGCCCGTGGTGGAAGATAAAACAACGGTATCGCTGGTGCTGGGCAGCGGCGGCGCGCGGGGTTACGCCCATATCGGCGTGATCCGCTGGCTGGAGGAGAACGGCTACGAGATTAAATCTGTCGTGGGTTCGTCCATGGGGGCGCTGATCGGCGGCATCTACGCCCTGGGCAAGCTGGACGAATACCGCGACTGGGTGTGCACCATCGACAAGCTGGATGTGTTCCGCCTGCTGGATTTCTCCCTGGGGGAGGGGGGCCTGGTCAAGGGCGAGAAAATCATGAACGCCCTGAGGCGGTTCATGGAAGACCGGCGCATCGAGGACCTGACCATCAGCTACACGGCCGTGGCCTCGGACATCGCCAATGAAAAAGAGGTCTGGATCAACCGTGGCAACATCTTCGAGGCGATCCGGGCCTCTATCTCCCTGCCGCTGTTCTTCACCCCTTACCGGCTCAACGATGTGTACCTGCTGGACGGAGGTATCCTAAATCCGGTGCCCATCGCACCCACTTTCCAGGATGCCACCCAACGGATCATCGCGGTGAACCTCGCCGGAAGTCCGAGCAGCGAATACCGGGGACAGCAACCGGAAGACAAAGAAGACGAGGGTCTGGGCAAAAAGATCCAGGAGTTCCTGGAAACGCTGCGTCCCGCCGGCACCATCCGGGAAAAACTGGGTTTCTACGACGTGGTGGATCAGGCCTTCGACGCCATGCAGGGCACCATCGCCCGGCAGAAGATCGCCGCCTATCCGCCGGACGTCCTGGTGGAGATCCCGCGCAACCTGTGCGGCATCATGGAATTTGATCGGGCACCGGAGATAATCGACGCCGGCTACCGGGCGGCAGCGGATCAGATCCCGCGGGCGGAGGAGCGGTTACGTTAGCCATTGAACCGGCCAGTGGCGGGAATTCCCGGGCTTATTGTCACTCTTAACCTGTCAGGATGTTTGCATGGGATTGTTAATCGACGGCGTCTGGCACGACCAGTGGTACGACACCGAATCCACCGGCGGACGCTTCGTCCGTCAGGAATCGCAGTTCCGCAGTTGGGTGACCCCCGACGGTTCACCGGGTCCTTCCGGCGAGGGCGGTTTCCCGGCCGAGGCCGGGCGTTATCATCTGTATGTCTGCCTGGCCTGTCCCTGGGCGCATCGCACCTTGATAATGCGCAGGCTCAAGGGCCTGGAGGAAATCATAGGCGTATCCATGGTGAATGCCTTCATGGGGGAGGGCGGCTGGACCTTCGACGCGGAAGGGGATAACGCGGACAAGCTATATCACAGCAGCCGTCTGTACGAGATCTACCTTCGCGCGCAGCCCGATTACACCGGCCGCGTAACCGTGCCCGTACTCTGGGACAGGCAGCGGGAGACCATCGTCAATAATGAATCGGCGGAGATCATCCACATGTTCAATTCCGCCTTCGATCACCTGGGGGCGAAAGAGGGGGATTATTATCCCGAGTCACTGCGCGGGGAAATCGATGAACTGAACGCGTTGGTACGACGTGTTTAACGCCCTGGACAGGATCGATGCGCGGTTGGCGGGACGGCGTTACCTCGCGGGCGATTCACTGACCGAGGCGGACATCCGCCTGTTCACCACCCTGATCCGCTTCGACGCCGTGTATTTCGGCCATTTCAAGTGCAACCGCCGGCGCATCGAAGACTACCCCAACCTGCGCGGCTACGTGCGCGACATCTACCAGCAGCCGGGCGTCGCGAAAACCGTGGATATCCCCTTCATCAAGCGGCATTACTATTCCAGCCACCGCACCATCAATCCCACCGGCATAGTGCCCCTGGGTCCGGAGCTGGACTTCACCACGCCCCACGGGAGGGAAAAGCTGGGGAAGGAGTGAATCGTTAATCGCGAATCGCAAGTCGTAAAGGGCCAGCCCCGATTCACGATTCACGAATTACGATTCACCATTTTACTCTGCGGTCTCTGTGGCTACACTTACGAGCCCCGAGCCCAATGCAGGCGCGGAGTCGTACAGGGAAGTGCGACCATTTCCGGGCGATTCAGCGCCCGGAAATGAAGGAGAATGAAAGTCACATTTTCATTTTCCGTGCTTTGACAGGCCGGGGACGGCCTGTTCAGAGCATTTAAAACAGCCCGCTGATATTGCCCTTGTCGTCCACGTCGATCTTTTCCGCTGCCGGCGACTTGGGCAGGCCCGGCATGGTCATCATATTGCCGGCGATGGCGACGACGAAACCGGCACCGTTGGACAGGCGCACCTCGCTGATCTCCACGGTGTGTCCCTCGGGAGCGCCGCGCACCGTGGGATCGGTGGTGAAGGACATCTGGGTCTTGGCCATGCACACGGGGAAGCGGCCGTAATCCTTGTCCCACGCCTCCAGCTGCTGTTTCACCTTGGCCGGGGCCGTGACCGCGCCGGCGCCGTAGATCTTTTTCGCGATGGCCTCGATCTTGTCCCACAGCGGGGCCTTCTCGTCGTAGACAAAGGTGTGGCTGCCCGGGTGGTTGTCCACCACGTCGACTACCGTGCGGGCCAGTTCCTCGGCGCCGGCGCCGCCCTCGGCCCAGTGCCTCGCCACCACCGCCTTGCCTCCCAGGGATTCCACCTTTTTCTTCAGGAGTTCGATTTCGGCGTCGGTGTCATGAGTGAAGTGGTTGATGCTGACTATGCAGGGCAGGCCGAAGTGGTTGCGGATATTGTTGTAATGCCGCTCCAGGTTGACCAGGCCCTTCTCCAGGGCCTCAAGATTTTCCTTGCTCAGCTCTTCCTTGTTGACGCCGCCGTGGTATTTCATGGCGCGCACCGTGGCCACCAGCACCACGGCGGCGGGCTTCAGCCCGGCCATGCGGCACTTGATGTCGATGAATTTCTCCGCACCCAGGTCGGCGCCGAAGCCTGCCTCGGTGATGACGTAGTCCGACAGCTTCAGCGCCGTCTTGGTGGCGGTGACGCTGTTGCAGCCGTGGGCGATATTGGCGAAGGGTCCGCCATGGACGAAGGCCAGGTTGTTTTCCAGGGTCTGCACCAGGTTGGGCATGATGGCGTCCTTGAGCAACGCGGCCATGGCGCCGTGGGCCTTGAGATCCCGGGCCATGA
The DNA here is from genome assembly GCA_037380645.1 of Gammaproteobacteria bacterium. Taxonomy (GTDB): domain Bacteria; phylum Pseudomonadota; class Gammaproteobacteria; order Eutrophobiales; family Eutrophobiaceae; genus JBBDSH01. The sequence continues at coordinate 6,612 of JARRRO010000279.1, forward strand.
CCGGCTTGCGGTCGCCCCGGGTGTAGCCGACGACGATGTTGCCCAGGCGTTCCTTCAGGTCCTTGATCGATGTCGCCAGGCAGAAAATGGCCATGACCTCCGAGGCCACGGTGATGTCGAAGCCGCCGCCGGCCGCGCCGCCCTTGATGCCGAAACAGGGGCCCAGGGAGGGTTCGCGCAGGCAGATCAGGGTCTGCTTGCCGATGCGGTTCATGGCGTCGCCGAGGCCGACAGTAGTGGTGGTCTTGCCTTCACCGGCGGGCGTCGGGCTGATGGCCGTGGTCAGGATCAGCTTGCCGTCGGGACGGTCCCTGAGGCTGTCGATGTAATCCAGGGACAGCTTGGCCTTGTAATGGCCGTAGGGCTCCAGATGCTCGGCGGCGATGTCGTATTGTTTCTGGGCCAGATCAAGGATGCGTTCTTTGTTCGCCTTCTGGGCGATCTCGATATC
>JARRRO010000280.1:0-3617 GCA_037380645.1 Gammaproteobacteria bacterium
CGAAAAACGGCATACCTGAGACAATTCCTTTGGCAGCCATCGGGTGAGCAGATAGCCCGGGTGGAAGCCGTCCTGGTCGAAGCGGCGTGATCAGTGACAGTTATTCAGCTGTAACAGGAAGCCACCACCTTATATATAGGAGTGTTCACTACCAAAGGATTAGGTCGAGTCACAGTGCTGCTCGTTCCCTGGCGCCCTCACCGCCCGTACGCTTCCGCCTTATGGATACCCCTTTCATTGACGCCAAGCACGGCGAACAAACCTATCGCGTAGCCGATCAGCATCGCCCACAAGCCGCCGGTGGCCCTCAGCCCGCCTGTATTGTCTACCAGCCAGCCGAAGATCAAGGGCAGGAAGAACACACCCACGTTGACGGCCATCGTCCAGGCTCCGGCAGCTACGCCGACGTTCTCCAGTGTCACGCCAGGCAGGCTTTCCATCAGGGCGAGTCCCGTGGCCCAGGGCGCCTCGAAAAAGAAACCTAACGCCACGGCAAAAATCAGCAGCCAGGGCACGGTCCAGCTCGGAACGAACATGTAAATGATCCAGAGGACCAGTGTGATCGAGCACAGAATGATGCTCGTCCGTTTCCTGCCGACTCGACCCGCCAGCGCAGGCAGGATGGCCAATCCTATACCCATCGCAATCGCAAAAATGCCGACGACCGATCCCGCCAATGCCGGCGGCAGGTGATCAGCCTCCGTCATCTGCCCCGGCAGGTATTGCATCGCGCAGACGGTCATGCCGGAGATAAAAACGGCGTAAATTAACATGAGCCACGACGAGCCGGTCTGCATGACATTCCTGAATTCATGGCTGAAAGCGGCGCGCTGCCCGGCTTCGGGCTGCGCTTTGTCCCGCGCAAATATCACCCAGATGATCGTGACGGCAACCATTACGATACTCATAAAGGTATGGCTTTTCTCGTGACCGAACCACTGGATCATCATCGACGGCAGACTGGCGGGCAGGATGCAGAGGCTATAACCGGCGATGACTGTCAGAATTGCCTGGGCAAGGAAAGAAGTCGCAAAAAACGGGCGCAGCCCGAAGCCGATGGATCCACACAGACCGGATACGATCATCATCTTCCGGACGCCGACGGTATCGACCCAGCGGCCGGTGAACACAGAGAGCAGAATAGACACCAGTCCGGGCAAGGACAGAAGCAGTCCGCCCATGGCCAGGCTGATATTGAACGGTGGTTTTCCCCAGTACTCATGCAGAAGCGGAGCCTGGGCGAACCAGGACGTCCACAGACCGAGGGACATCAGTATATAGAGTACCAGCATGACCCAGCGGTATGGGTCGGCTTGTGCCGGTTGCCGAGTTGTTGTCATTGCCGCGCCCCCTCTGTCAGCCGGGTTGATGTCGCAACCCATGATCTTCTGTGCCGGATTGACTACTGTATGAGGCAGCGGCTGGACACCATTCGCTTTTTTGTACTGCTGCCGCAAGTCCGGTGTGTTTATATTTTTCCGGCTATTTCCCGGACAGATCAATTGTCGGTGGGATCCTGCGCCAGATTGTACAGTACCCATCTGCCATTGCCAAAAGGCGGCAGCGTAATGACTATGTTGTTCACTTCCATTTCGCACCTCAAGATGTATCCGGGCCCCGGTCGCAAGCAGTTCAGCTGCAAGTACGCAACGATGTCCGTTGCCGGACAAGCTGCTAGAATACTCCCCGGACTATGAAGATTCTGTGGCAGCCATCGGAAGAACAGATCGCACGGGCGAACCTGGCCGCCTTCCGCCGCTTTCTCACCGACAGTCACGGGCCCATCGGAGAGGCTTACGCCGATCTGCACGCCTGGTCCATCGAGCATCTCCCCGACTTCTGGGAGGCGGTCTGGGATTTCTTCGACGTCATCGGGGAGAAGGGCGGCGCCGCGCTGGAGCCCGGGAATCACATGATGGACGCCCGTTTCTTCCCCAACGCCCGGTTCAATTTCGCCGAGAACGTCCTGCGGCGGCGGGACGGGGCCGACGCCGTCATCTTCCGCAGCGAGACCGGTTATGCCTCCAGGCTGAGCTGGGAGGAACTACACGGGGAGGTCTCGCGCCTGACCCAGGCGTTGCGCGCGGGCGGCCTCGAGCCCGGCGACCGCATCGCCGCCTGCCTGCCCAACATCCCCGAGGCCGTCACCGGCGCCCTGGCCGCCGCGAGCCTGGGCGCCGTCTGGTCGTCGTGCTCGCCGGATTTCGGGGAGCAGGGGATCCTGGACCGCTTCCGGCAGATCGAGCCCCGGATCCTCGTCGCCTGTGACGGTTATTTCTACAACGGCAAAACCATCGACGTCCGGGAGAAGGTGTGCCGGGTCGCCGAGCAGATCCCGTCCCTGGAGAAGATCGTCATCGTCCCGCACCGGGCCGAGGTGACCGGCGAACCGCCGGTCTGCCCGGACATTCCTCATGCCGTCCTGCTGCAGGACTATGTCGGGGATTTCGAAGAAGGGGAGATCGCCTTCACCCCCCTGCCCTTCTCCCATCCGCTGTACATCCTGTTCTCCAGCGGCACCACCGGGCTGCCCAAGTGCATCGTCCACGGCGCCGGCGGCACCTTGTTGCAGCACCTCAAGGAGCACCGCCTGCACAGCGACATACAGCCGGACGACAGGGTGTTCTTCTTCACCACCTGCGGCTGGATGATGTGGAACTGGCTGGTAACCGCCCTGGCCTCCCGGGCGGCCATCCTGCTGTACGACGGCTCGCCGTTTTATCCCGACGGTAATGTTCTTTATGAATACGCCGAAAGCGAAGGCATGACATTGTTCGGCACCTCGGCCAGGTATCTCCAGGCCCTGGAGAAGAACGGCCGTGCCCCGGGGGAGGACCATGACCTCTCGGAACTCAGGACCCTGGCCACCACCGGCTCGCCGCTGCTGCCAGCGAGCTTCGATTATGTCTACGCCCATATCAAGAAGGACCTCTGCCTCTCTTCCATCTCCGGCGGCACCGACATCATCTCCTGCTTCGTCCTGGGCAATCCCACCGGCCCGGTAATCCGTGGCGAGATCCAGGTCAAGGGGCTGGGCATGGCGGTGGAGGTATGGGACGAGGATGGACAGAGGATCACGGGCCGCAAGGGAGAACTGGTCTGTACCCGGCCCTTCCCCTCCATGCCGGTGTGCTTCTGGAACGACGCGGGCAACGCCCGCTACCGCGCCGCCTATTTCGAACGCTTTCCCGGCGTCTGGGCCCACGGCGACTTCGCCGAGGAGACCGCCTCCGGCGGCTTCATTCTCTACGGCCGTTCCGACGCCGTGCTCAACCCCGGTGGCGTGCGCATCGGCACCGCCGAGATCTACCGCCAGGTGGAAGGCTTCGACGAGGTACTGGAAAGCGTCGCCGTGGGCCAGGAATGGGAGGGCGACACCCGCATCCTGCTGTTCGTAGTACTGCGCGAGGGCCTGACCCTGGAAGAGGACCTCATCGATCGGATCAAACGGCAGATCCGCGCCGGCGCCAGCCCGCGCCACATCCCCGCCAGGATCATCCAGGTGCCGCAGATCCCCCGCACCCGCTCCGGCAAGATCTCCGAGATCGCCGTGCGCGATGTTATCCACGGCCGCGAGATCCGGAACCTGGAGGCGCTGGCCAACCCGGAAGCTCTTG
>JARRRO010000281.1:0-4485 GCA_037380645.1 Gammaproteobacteria bacterium
GCTTCCGTTGAACTAAATCCTCTCCCCCGGGACTACATGAATATAGGGAGGTATCTTAATGAATAGTAAGAAATTTATATTCTTTGTTCTGGCGGTGCTTCTGGTCTGCACCGGAATTTTCCTCCTGCAGAACCTGGACACGGTCTCCATCCACTGGCTGTTCTGGTCATTCCAGGTGCAGCGGGCCTGGCTGGTGCTGCTGTTGTTCGGGACCGGCCTTTTGTCGGGACTCCTGCTGGCGTGGCTGCTCGCCGTACAGCGCCGCCTGCGGCAGCGATCCCGCGCCGACCACGCGCCGGACGCATGATCCGCGTCAAGTTTATCTTCGCGTCACGCTTATAATAGTCATAGGCAAAGAATGCTAAAGGTCGTGTCCTCTCACAGGCACGGCCGTTTTTATATTCATCATCTGCTAATGCGAGAACCGGTGACCGCTCGAATCATTGTCTGCCACGTGTTCGTACTGCTTGCACTGTTCGCCGTCGCTGTGCATGCGGAGCAGGTCTCCGTCGAGATCAGCGGCGTCAACGATGACCTGCACGATGATTTGATGAAAGCCGTCACCCTGGCGCATCAGAAAGACCTGGAACACCTGACCCTGGCCCGGATCAAGTCCCTGTATACACGGGCCGGAAACGAGATCAGGAAAGCCCTGCAGGCGCACGGCTATTACCAGCCGCAGATCGGGGGCAAGCTCACGGAAGAGGGCGGGGAAAAAGGAAAGACCCGGTGGCGGGCGGTGTTTCACATCGATCCGGGGCAGCGCACGCTCATCACCGGGATATCGGTGGAACTGACCGGCTCAGGCCGGGACGACGAGGCGATGCGCGCCGCCGTCGACGCCTTTCCGCTGAAAACCGGCGACCCCCTCAACCAAGCCCGCTATGAACAGGGCAAGACACATATTGAAAACGTCGCGGCGGTACGCGGCTATTTTGACGGCGCCTGGAAAAGGCACGTCATCCGGGTCAATGTTAACGACAACAGCGCCAGTATCGATCTGCAGTATGACACCGGACCCCGTTACCGCTTCGGAGAGATCACCCTGCCGGACACAGTCGTCTCGCGTGCGACCCTGAAGAAGATGTTGCCCTTCAAGACCGGCGATCCCTACGATGCCAACCTCCTCATCACCCTCACCCAGACCCTGCGGGACAGCAACTATTTCAACGACGTGCTGGTAACGCCGCAGATGAAAGCCATGCATGACCAGCAGGTACCCAACAGCCTGACCCTCACTCCCAAACCGCGCAACAGCTACAAGATAGGCGGCGGGTTCGGCACCGATACGGGACCGCGCCTGGTCGCTTCCTGGGAGAACCATTATTTCAACCGCCAGGGGCATCGCATCGAGACCAATCTGCGCCTGTCGCCGGTGCTGAGTTCGCTGACCGGCTCCTACATCATGCCTTATTTCCACGGCCGTGACACGCAACTGGGCGTCAGCACTTCCCTGTCCCACGAAGACACCAGCACCAATAGGAGTGACACCATCACGGCGGGACCCCAGTATCTGTCCAAGCAATGGGGCTGGAACCGGACCCTTGGGCTCACCTATCAGTTCGAACGCTTCGTGGTGGCGGGCAGCGCCGAGTCCACCCACCTGCTGATGCCCAGCATCGGCTACTGGAAATCCGTCACCGATGACCCCGTCTACACCCACAACGGTTACAAACTCAGTGTCAACCTGCGCGGTGCCGCCAAATGGATCATTTCCGGCGTCTCTTTCGCGCAGGTGCTCACCCAGGCCAAGGTCATCCATTCCCTGAATGATCGGAACAGGATCATCGCCCGCGCCGAATTCGGCGGGACCGAAGTCAGCAATTTCAGACGGCTGCCGGCGTCGCTGCGCTTCTTCGCCGGCGGCGACAACAGCGTGCGCGGTTTCGGTTACGAGGCGCTGGGTCCCAGGGACAGCAACGGTAAAGTCATCGGCGGCCGCTACGTGGTGACCGGCAGCCTGCAGTACGAATACCGCTTCCTGAACAAATGGAGCTTTGCCGTGTTTTCAGACGCCGGCAACGCCTTCAACCACTTCAACGATTTCAAACCGGAATACAGCGTCGGCTTCGGCATCCACTGGCTGTCTCCGGTGGGGCAGATCCGCGTCGACCTCGCCACCGGGATCTCCCGCAACCACCCCCCGCTAAGGCTGCACATCACCGTGGGGCCGGACCTGTGAGACTGAGACGCCTGCGCCTCGCCGTCTATACCCTGGCCGTCCTGCTGTTGCTGGGCGGCTACGGCCTGTTGGGGACCACCGCGGGGTTTTATTTCCTGCTTCGCACCGTGAATACCTACACGCCGCTGCAGGTCTCGGTGGCGTCCGCTTCCGGCTCCATGGCGGGAGGACTGGATCTGGACCGGCTGGCGATCCGCTCTGCCGGGCTTTCTCTGACCGCCGACCGGACCGGCCTGCGGCTGGAGGTTATGGGCCTGCTGGCCGGCCGTCTGCATCTGGCGCGTCTGCACATGGACAATATCAATGTCTCTCTGGGCGGGACAACGCCAGGCGCGGCGCCGCCGCTGCCCGTCGTCATCGATGACCTGCGCCTGACCCGGGTCGCCGTCAACGGGCCCGGGGACAGGCACTCTCGTTTCGACAGTCTCCATGCCGCCCTCCGGGCCGAGGACGGCGTCCTCGGCTGGGACCGGCTCAGCCTGTACCGGGATGATGTAGCCGTGCACGGCGACGGGCAGCTGCGCCTGGGGACGCCGCCGCGGATCCGCGCCAGCCTCACCTGGAGCCGGGAGCAGAAAGACAAAATACCGGCGCTGGCCGGCAGCGTGCATGTTAAAGGCGATACCCGGAAACTCACCCTGAACGCCCGGCTCACCCAGCCCTTTGCCGCGAAGTTGCAACTGAAGGCGCACGACCTGATCAGGCATCGCCATAGCGGCCCCGGGGACCAATACACTGCCCCTGGACATAGCACTCACGGTCCGCCGCGGCGATGACGGCTATCATGCGGAGGGAACGGCGGCATGGACCAGGAACGGCGTGCGTCTCCACCGGGGGAAGCTGGCTCTGTCTCTGCCTTCCGGCCGCCTGGGCCTGAAGCTGGCCGCCTCCGGTTTCCAGTTCAGCGCCGACGCCCCCCTGCAGCTGAACCAGGAGCAGGGCAAAATCCACGTCGTCGCCTCGGGGAAGGGGACCGCCGTGAATCTGGACACGATCAGGTTAGATCTGGGCAAGGGGACGCTGCAGTCCCGGGGAGTGCTTGACCTGGCCCCCGGCCGGCGCACCCTGCAGATCTCCTCGAACTGGCAGAACCTGACCCTGCCCGTGGGCGAACGGCGCTTCCACAGCCCACGCGGGAAACTGAAACTGAACGGCGGTCTGGACGATTACACGGCGGACGCCTCCATGCAACTGGAGGGAGGGGGACTGCCCGCGACCTCCCTGGATCTTCATGCCGTCGGCAAGCGGGACGGGCTGCGGCTGGAACCTGTCACCCTGAAGTTGCTGGACGGCCGGGTGCAGGGGACCGGCATGGTGGCCTGGCGAGGCGGCCTCAGTGCCGAACTGCGCCTTAGCGGCCAGGGCCTGAACCCGGGCAGACTCTGGCCGTCCTGGCCGGGGACCCTGGGGGGAAACGGCCGGGTCCGGCTGGAACAGGCCGCCGGCGGCTACGTGCTGACCCTGGGGCAGTGGGATGTCCAGGGCCGCCTGCGCGAGCGGCCGGTGACATTGAAGCTGGACTCTGTCCTGGCCCCCGGCGCCATCACCCTGAAGCGGGCCGAGCTGGCCAGCGGCGACGCCTCGCTGGGACTCCAGGGCCGGCTGGCGCGGGACCACAGCGACCTGCGCTGGCACATCGATGTGCCGGACCTGGCGGCTCTGATCCCCGACGGGGCCGGCAAGGTACAGGGCAGGGGAGAGTTTCAGGGCTCCCCGGCGCGCCCGGCACTGTCACTGAAGCTGCAGGCGCAGGGGGTGCGCAGCCCCTGGCTGCGTGCCGGCGCCCTCGACGCCGATATGAACGTAAACCTGCAGGAGGACAATGGCATCAAGGTGGCCCTGACCGCCGATGACCTGGCCTGGCGGGGCCTGGCCGTCAAGCAGGCGGAACTTCAGGCCGCCGGCAGCGGCAGCAATCACCACTACAGCCTCGCGCTGAAAAATCAGGACGGCGAGCTGCATCTCGCCGGTACGGGATTGTATGCGGACGGGCGCTGGGAGGGGCGGACCAACGAACTACAGCTGCAATACGGGGATTTCGGGACCTGGCGCCTGAAACAGGCCGCCACCGTCCGCGTCAGCCGCAAGCAACTCGATGCCGAACCCCTGTGCCTGGTCCATGATGCTTCTTCGATCTGCCTGGGCGGAAACTGGCGGGACGCCGGCCACTGGGAGGGACACATTGCCATGCAGGCCGTCCCCTTCGGTCTGGGCAAACCCTACTTCCCCTATTTCCTGGACGCGCAGGGAAATTTCGATCTGAAGCTCCATGCCCGGAGGGAGGGCCGGGACATACGCGCCAG
>JARRRO010000282.1:0-3769 GCA_037380645.1 Gammaproteobacteria bacterium
ACAACCGACCGGAAAGTCATCCATAATTTAATCTCGACTGTTGCGCGACGTGCCTATGGGCAGTTTGTTCAGATACGCAAGACTTGCGTCAGGCCTGACGGCGTCCGCCAGGGTATATCCATCCAGATAAGACAGAAATTGTTCCAAGGCGTTATCCAGCACGGATTTTAATGAACAAATAGGTGCTGCGCGGCAATCCCCCAACTCCTCCGATTGACATTCAACCAGTTTGAAATGCGGCTCCATTTGTCTGACAACTTCACCAATGGTGATCCCGCCAGGATCGCGCGCCAGACGCATGCCTCCATGTTTACCCCGGCTGGTATTGATAAAGCCGTTTACCGAAAGAGTGTGCACAACCTTCGTCAGATGATTGCGTGAGATCCGGTAAAAGTCATTGATTTCGTCGATGGTCACATTTTTATCTCTGTTCAGGCTGAGATAGATCAGAACACGTAACGAGTAATCGGCATGTCGTGTCAGTTGCATATCAATATCGCTTGCGTATGTAGGTGGTCAGCATATGTATGTTGCTTGCGTATGTATATTTAATTGGATAGACAGGATTTTTGTTAATTATATATCGCCGTTTGAATACTGGTATTGACTTGCGCATCACTTCTAAACCATTTTTAGATGCATATTACATGCATGTTTAAATCCATCTGTCGATCATGCAGATAGAGAAAGCATAACAAAGCGTGGTTTTTAGCAGGTTAAAGGGGCTGTAGCCAGTGGTTCGTATGCTTAATTCTACAAACAAAGAGGAGATGAATGATGAGCGAGACTCTGTATAGCAAAATCGGTGGGGACGCTGCGGTTGATGCGGCAGTTGATATCTTCTATCGCAAGGTGCTTGCCGATGACAGGATTAGCCGCTTTTTTGACGGTGTGGATATGGATGAACAAGCCGCCAAACAGAAGGCTTTTTTGACCATGGCATTCGGCGGGCCGAATAACTACACCGGCAAGGACTTGCGTGATGGTCACGCCCGCCTCGTGAGCCAGGGCCTGAAAGACGCTCATTTCGATGCGGTAATGGAACATCTGGGCGCTACGTTAAAAGAACTCAATGTGCCGGGGGAATTGATTGTCCAGGCGGCAGAAATTGCTGAAAGCACTCGTAATGACGTTCTGGGTCGCCAGGCGTAGCTTGATTACAGGGGCATGCCGTGCCGGCGATATGCTTTGAAGGGAAAAATTATCGGACCCTGAACGGCGAATCGGTGCTGGAATGTCTGCTGCGGCACGAATTGAAAATTCCCTCTTCGTGCCGCAGCGGCATCTGCCAGACGTGTTTGATGCGTGCAATGAGGGGAACGCCCCCCGAGGCGGCGCAAAAAGGATTGAAGCCGGCTCAAGTACAACAGGGATATTTTCTGCCCTGTGCCTGTATACCTTCGGAGGCAATGGAAGTGGCCATGCCCGACACTGCCGGATTGCGCCATGACGCCGTCGTAACCGACATTTTTAAATTTACGACTGATATAGTCCGTCTGCGCCTGACCAGGCCGAAGGATTTTATTTACCGTGCCGGCCAGTTCCTTACCCTGTTCAATCCCAACGGCCAAGGCCGGTCCTATTCGCTGGCCAGTCTCCCGGGCTCGGAAGACCATCTGGAATTTCATGTGCGGCGATATCCGGGAGGCCAGGTCAGTAGCTGGATCGCCGAGGAATTGCGCCTCGGTGATACCCTGAGCATATCGGAAGCGATTGGTGAATGCATTTATCTGCCGGAGATGTCAGAACAACCCATGCTCCTGATCGCCGCGGGAACGGGACTGGCTCCGTTGTATGGCATATTAAGAGATGCCTTGCATCGTGGACATAATGGAATCATAAAATTGTATCATGGCAGCCGCACACGGGCGGGATTGTATCTGCACAGGGAACTGTGTCAGCTGACACAGTCATATCCCAATCTGCAATACATTCCATGCCTTTCTGCGGCTGACAGTCCGAACGGTTTTGAGAGGGGCCGCGCCAATGAGGTGGCAGTTGCGCAAAATCCTGATTTGATGGGATGGCGAGTTTATATTTGCGGACTGCCGGATATGGTTTCTGCTGCAAAACGCGCTGTCTTCCTGGCAGGTGCGTCCATGCAGGCAATCCATAGCGATTCCTTTTTCTATCATTAACCCATCGGCGTTGATCTGAAAATACCAGGGCATCCACGCCCACGCGGTAGACACGGCTGATCAATAGAACTCGAATTCCAGCTGCCAGCGGAAACTGACGTCAGGGCTGGCGTGGGTTAGACCGGCCAGGATACCGGCCTCCCACCTGATCGGCGTTTTGCCCCAGCGGGCGGCGCCCATGAAGACGGGACCCAGGGAGTGGGTCTCCTCGTCGGCGTAGTATTCCAGGGTCGGCTCCAGGGCCTGGGACAGCCGGTATTTCAGCCGCGCCGCGCCCAGGACTTCCACTTTCGAACTGCTGCGGTCCCGGCCGAACTGCTTTTCCAGATACAGATTGGCCGTGATCACCCAGCGCCGGATCTGTTTCTGCAGCAGCGGTCCGGCCTTCAATTCCCACTTGTCTTCGCCCAGCTCCTTGGCCACCTCCGTAAGCACCCCGAAATCCGCCCAGTAGCGTCCCTGGTCCGTGAGCTGCAGCTTGTTCTCCAGTTCCAGTTCCGCGAGCTTGGCGTGGCCCCCCGTCTCCTGCTCGAACACGGCATAGCCCTCCAGGAACCACATGGCGTTGATGCCATAGCCGGCGGCGAGTTTTATCTTGTGCTTGTTCTCGTTATCGAACTGGTGCACGCCGCGGGCCTCCAGTTCCAGCTCGCCCTGGTAGACGTAGGGATCGTAGATCTTGTCAACTTCCGCGAAGACAGTGGCGGGAAACAGCATGGCAACGAGGAAAACAGCCCGCAGAGCGAGTATGTCGGGACGCGCCTGATAACCCACCAGGATATGCAGCAACTGCCCGGTGATGGAATGCTCTGAGAGGATGGTCGAGCTGTTCCAAAGCGGCGGATAACTGGGCAGTACGCCGGCCTGACTGAGATAACCCACCGCCGTCGCCGCCATGCCCGAGGCCAGCAGCAGGATCAGCCAGCCGGTAACCCGGAATAAGAGACCGGCGGGAATGCGCAGCAGGCCGCGGTACAGCAGTATTCCGACGGCGGCGCCCCCGGCCAGGCCGAGCAGTCCGCCGCTGATCATCCCCACGGCCCCGCCCCCGCTGGCAGCGATGCCATACAGGAACAGGACCACCTCCGAACCTTCCCGCAGGACGGCAAGCCCGGCCGCCACCGCGATAAAATACAACGGCAGTTCGCCAGCAGTGACGCTGGCGCTGAGGTTCTTGAGGCTGGCGGTCATATGCCGGGAATGGGCGGCCATCCAGATGTTGTGCCAGGCCAGCATCAGCACCGCGGTAAACAGCACCGCGGCGTTAAACATCTCCTGGCCGGCCCCGGCAAACAGTGCGGCGATCCTGCCGGTGAACATGGCCACGACGATCGCCCCCAGGACCCCGGCGACGCCGCCCCCGCCTATCCACCAATGGCGCCGCGGCAGACCCCGGGTCGCCGCCAGCAGGATGGAGATGATCAGCGCCGCCTCCAGGACTTCTCTAAATACAATGACCGCGGAACCCAGCATGCCTCACCTCATTTTGCTATCAGACGGCCCTTGGCCGTGTCCTGGTGGAAATCGCCGAAGAAGTCATACTCCCCCGCTTCCAGCGGCCCGATATAGATCACCCCGCTGCTGTTGCCGGTAATGATTTTTTCCCGGTTCAGCGGATAGCTCTCGAACTC
>JARRRO010000282.1:3788-4465 GCA_037380645.1 Gammaproteobacteria bacterium
GGTCCCGGATCCTGGTTTTTCACCAGCAGCTTGACCTTCTGCCCGGCGGGCACTTCCAGGGTCTCCGGGTGAAAGCGGTTGTCCTTGATAATCAGTTCAAAAACAGGGACTTCCGACATGACAGCCGACGCCGTGAGGAACAACGACAGGGCCAGTAGCCATTTTTTCATAGGGGATCCCACTTTTGTTATTGATAATGATTATCATATAGATTTGTTTTCGTGTTTGCAAATTACTTATTATCCGAGCCGGGACAGCCACTTATGCCTGCTACGAAAAACGGCTACACTGCGCCTGCACGTATCAGCATCTCCCGCCACGAGACGGTATGCCGGAACAATACGTCCCCGAACACGAACAGCAGGTCCGCGATATGATCCGCTGGGCGGCGGCCGAAGGCCGGACCGTCAACCTCATGGGCCTGTCCACCAAGCGGCGCTTCGGCCACGACGTCGACGCCCATTGTGCGCTGTCACTGCGGCGGTTTGACGGCATTCGTGATTACCAGCCTGCCGAACTGGTGATGCGAGCCGCGGCCGGGACGCCGCTGCTTAGCATCGAGGAGGCGCTGGCGGAAAAAGGCCAGCGCCTGGCGTTTGAACCACCGCGGCTGGGCGAGCTCTACGACCAGGCCGGTGATGCCGCGGGCAGCATCGGCGGCGTCTTCATGGGAAATC
>JARRRO010000282.1:4478-7099 GCA_037380645.1 Gammaproteobacteria bacterium
CCTCGGCGTCCGGGCGATCAACGGCCGCGGCGAAGTCTACAAATCGGGCGGCGCCGTGATCAAGAACGTGACCGGCTATGATATCAGCAAACTGCTGAGCGGGTCTTGGGGCACCCTGTCCGTGGTGACGGAACTCGTCTTCAAGGTGCTGCCCGCCCCGGCGGCGTCGGCGACCGTGGCGCTTCAACCGTCCACCCGGACAGAGGCCCTGGAGCTGGTCCACCGGCTGGCGCAAAGCCCCTACGAGGTCACCGGGCTGACCTACTTCCCGGAAAGGACCGCACCGGCCTTTGGCGGGGAGATAAACCTGAAGGGCAAACTCCTGTTGATCAGACTGGAGGGGACGCCCTCCTCGATCCGGGAACGCATAGCCTCCATGCGCTCGGCCTCGCTGCTGCCCGATCCCCACACCCTTTACGAGCAGGAAATTTCAGAACGTATCTGGCGATCCATCCGGGACGTGGAGGTCTTCGTCGACAGCAGCCGGGCGACGGCCCTGCTGAAACTGTCCCTCCCACCGACGGCGGCCCTGGATGTCAGCCGGGTCATCGACCAGCTGGGGGGATGTGAATGGTACGCCGATGCCGCCGCAGGCTGGATCTGGGTGGGAATCTGCCACGGCTCGTCGGAGGACAAGATCAACAGCCTGCGCCGGGAAATCGCCGCCGTCTCGGGCAGCGCCGTCCTCTACCGCGCCTCCGAAGTCGTCAAGCGACACGTAGGCGTCTATTCCGCCCCTGCGCCGCCCCTGGCGGCACTGGCCCGGCGTATCAAAAGCAGTTTCGACCCGGACAACTTGTTCAATCCGGGCCGGCTGGGCATCGTCTGATGAGGACGGCTTTCACCGCGGCACAGCTCCGGGACGACGCCTACAGGGACAGCGATCGTAACCTGCGCAAGTGCGTGCACTGCGGCTTCTGCCAGGCCACCTGTCCCACCTACCGGCTGTCCGGCGACGAACTGGAAAGTCCCCGCGGCCGCATTTATCTCATCAAGGAGATGTTGGAAACAGAACAGACACCCTCGCCGGAGGTGGTCAGGCATATCGACCAATGCCTGTCCTGCCTGTCCTGCATGACCACCTGCCCTTCCGGCGTGAATTACATGCACCTTATCGATCATGCCCGCGCCTGGATCGAATCCCATTACCGGCGGCCTCTGGCGGACCGGTTCAAACGCCGCCTCATCGCCGCGCTACTGCCCCTGCCCGGCCGCTTCCGTCTGACGCTGCGGTTGGGACGTACGGCGAGCCGTTTCCGTACCCTGCTGCCGGAACGCCTGCGCCGACTCACCGGCCTGGCCACCTCGCCGGCCATGGCCCCGCGCCGGCGTCCCCTGCTCCCCGTGTACCGGGCCAGCGCCGGGGTAAAAGGCAGCGTCGCGCTGCTGGCCGGATGTGTCCAGCGGGCCACCGACAACGGCATCAACGAGGCCACCATCCGTGTCCTGAACCGCCTCGGCTACGACGTACATATCCTGCCGGGCGACTGCTGCGGGGCCATCGAACACCACCTGGGCATGGGTCCCCGGGCCCGGGCGCGCATGGGGGAGAACCTCCTCCGCTGGGAGCGCGCCCGGAAGCGCCATAACTGGCAGGCGCTTATCGTCAATGCCTCCGGCTGCGGTACCATGCTCAAGGACTACGCCCACGTCCTGGCGGATGTGCCGGACCTGGCCGGGGAGGCGCAGACCGTCAGCCGGCTCTGCTGCGATATCACGGAATTCCTGGACCGGTCCGAGCATGACCCGCCGCGGCCGGATCCGGACAAGTCGCTGCGGGTGGCCTACCAGAATCCCTGCTCCATGCAGCATGGACAGGGTATCACCGACGCCCCCCTGCGCCTGCTGGCCGCTTACGGTTACCGGACACTGCCGGTGCGGGACGGGCACCTGTGCTGCGGCTCCGCCGGCACGTATAACCTGCTGCAACCGGAGATCGCGGCACGCCTCGGCCAAGACAAGGCCAGGGTCCTGGAGGCGGTGCGACCGGACGTCATCGCCACCGGCAACCTCGGCTGCCTGACCCAGGTCGGCACCTACACCGACATCCCCGTTGTGCATACCATACAACTGCTGGACTGGGCCTCAGGCGGACCGGACCCGCGTGACCCGACAGCCGGTGGCGGGTTCACAACCCCGGGCTGAAGCAATATCATGACGTGGTGAGGTTCGTCTGGGACGGGCCTGATAACCGACAGATAAGGCTTG
Source organism: Gammaproteobacteria bacterium (assembly GCA_037380645.1). Lineage (GTDB taxonomy): Bacteria > Pseudomonadota > Gammaproteobacteria > Eutrophobiales > Eutrophobiaceae > JBBDSH01. The sequence goes on from JARRRO010000282.1 coordinate 6,687, forward strand.
AAATGCGTGTAATCGATTTAACCAAGGTCAAGGTCTCCTGTGAAAACTGCGGCCTGAATGAACTCTGCCTTCCACGAGGACTGAACCGGACCGATCTGGAAAAACTGGATCAGGTCGCCAGACGCACCCGGCCCCTGCAAAAGGGGGACGTCCTGTTTCGCTCGGGAGACGATTTCCACAGTCTTTACGCCGTCCGCTCCGGCTGTCTCAAGCTCCATGCCACCTCGGACCTTGGAGAGGAACAGATCATCGGTTTCTATCTGCCCGGCGAGATAGTTGGACTGGACGGTGTGGACAGCGGCACCCACAGTTGCAGCGCCACCGCCCTGGAAACCAGCAGCCTGTGCGGCTTTCCCTACGCCAGTCTGGTCGACATCTGCAGGCGGGTGCCGGCGCTGAACGATCAGATGCTG
>JARRRO010000283.1:0-2867 GCA_037380645.1 Gammaproteobacteria bacterium
CTGTCCCGACACGCCGTTGCAGCTCATTACCACCGGCTTCCGCTTCATTTCCTGGGAGACGGCGGACAACGACTTCATGCGCCTGGTCTATCGCACCCTGATGAAGAACGGCATCGGCCGCTTCATCCTGCTGGATCCCATGCACGACATGGACGCCCTGCTGGAGGCGGCGCGCATCGTCAAGGAGGAAGGGAACGCCGATATCATGGGCGCCCTCACCTATACCGTCAGCGACGTGCACGACGATGATTTCTACGCCGCCTGCGCCGCGCGCATGGCGGCCTCACCCGACGTCGACCGCGCCTACATCAAGGACCCGTCCGGACTGCTCACCCCGGAGCGGGCGCGCACTCTTATCCCGGCGGTGCAGAAGGCGCTGGACGGCAAGCCCCTGGAGATCCATTCCCACTGCACCATCGGTCTGTCCCAGTTCAACTACCTGGTGGCCGCCGAGCTCGGCATCGACGTCCTGCACACCGCCGTCGGGCCCCTGGCCAACGGCAGCTCCCTGCCCCCGGCCAGGGAGACCATCGCCAACCTGCGCGCCCACGGCCACAGCGTGGATGTCAATGAACAGGCCCTGGAACAGATGACCCGGTACTTCACCGATCTGGCCGAGGCCGAGGGGCTGCCCCCCGGGCAGCCGCAACAGTACGACGCCCGCTTCCTCCGGCACCAGGTGGCCGGCGGGGTTATGACCACCACCCGCCGGCAGCTGGCGGAGCTGAAGCTGGAACACAAGTTCGATGCGGTCATGGAGGAAGTGGAAAAGGTACGCGGGGAACTGGGCTCTCCCATCATGGTGACCCCCTTCCCCCAGATCGTCTGCACCCAGGCCCTGTTTAACGTCATCGGCAAGGAACGCTACGGCAACGTCCCGGACCAGGTGATCCGCTACGTCCTCGGCCGCTTCGGCCGGCCCACGGCGCCGGTGGACCCAGAGGTGCTGGACAGGATCATGGCCCTGCCCCGGACCAAGGAAATTCAGGAAGAGCCGGTGATGATGACGCTGAAGGAGACCCGGAAAAAATTCCCCGCCTCCCTGTCCGACGAGGAGTTCCTGCTGCGTGCGGTGATGCCGGCGGAACAGGTGGACGCCATGCTCGCCAACGGCCCCGCGTCGCGGCACTACAACCCCGAGACCAGCGCCGTGGTGAAACTGCTCAAGGAACTGGCGCAGCGTCCCGCCAACAAGCAGGTGGTGATCGATAAGCCGGATTTCCGGCTGGAACTGCGAAGCAATAAATCAACCACCGAAACGACATGAAAGGCCACAGAGAGCTGACCGGAGAATCGTAAATCGTTTGTCGTGAATCGAAAAATATGATCAATCCCACGATTCACCATTCACGATTCAAGAATTACCTTTATACCCCTTGCATCAAAATAGCCGATGAATAAAGAAACACTCGAACGCCTGCGTAACGCCAAGGGTTTCGTCTTCGACATGGACGGCACCCTGGTCCTGGGGGACAAGGGCAACAAGGGGCTGCGCGTCCTGCCCGGCGCCCTGGAATTCCTCAACCTGCTGGATGAGCGGGGCGTGCCCTTCATGGTCTTCACCAACGGCACGGTGCGCACCGCCGGTCAGTACGTGCCCGTGCTGCGCGGGCTGGGTTTCCCCATGAACCAGCAGCGCATGCTCACCCCCAGCAGCGTGGCCGCGGATATCTTCGTGCGCCGCCGCTTCAAGCGCGTGCTGGTCCTGGGCGTGGAAGGAGTATGGCGGCCCCTGCAGGACGCCGGCATCGAGGTGTTCCTGCCGTCGGACCCCCTGCCGGAGGACGTGGACGCGGTGTACGTGGGCTGGTACCGGGAATTCGGCATCGACGACCTGGAAGCCGCCTGCCAGGCGGTATGGCGGGGGGCGAAGCTGTTCGCCGCCTCCCTGGCGCCCTTCTATGCCACCGCCGGCGGCCGCGCCCTGGGTACCTCGCGGGCCATCTCCGCCGTGGTTACCAGTCTCACCGGCGCCCGCGCCTCGGTGGTGGGCAAGCCGTCGCTGAACGCCCTGCGCACCGCCGGCCGCCGCCTGGGCGTGCCCTTGAAGGAGCTGGCCGTGATCGGGGACGATCCGGCCCTGGAAGTACCCATGGCCCACAGCGGCAGGGCCCTGGCCGTCGCGGTCACCTCCGGCCTGGCCGGCAGGGATGCCTTTGACCACGCCGACACGGCGAAACGCCCGCACATTACCGCCAGCGGCGTGGATGAATTGCTGGCGCTGTATAAAAACTGATCAGCCACCGAGAACTGATCGGTGAATAGTAAATCGTGACAGACCACGATTCTCCATTCACGATTCACGATTTACTTGTAATACTCCGTGGTCAATCCCTTCAGTCGACGCTGATGATGACTTTCCCGAAATGGGCCTGGCTCATGTGATATTCAAAGGCCTGCCTGGCCTCGTCGAAGGGAAAGACCTTGTCGATAGGCGGGCGGATGTCGTTGATCTCGATGGCCCGGTTCATGTCCTCGAACATGGCGCGGTTGCCCACGAAGATACCGTGCAGGCTCCCCCCCTTGCGCATCAGCACGTGGGGGTTGGTGTCACCCTCGAACCCGGACAGGACACCGATGAGGGCGATCTTGCCGGCCGGGCCCACGGACAGCATGGAACGCATCAGCGTGCCGACGCCGCCTACCTCGACCACGCAGTCCACGCCGAGGCCGCCGGTGAGCCGCAGCACCTCCTCGTGCCAGTCCGCGTGGGTGTCCTTGTAATTGATGCCCTCGTCCAGGCCCAGGACGCGGGCACGCTCCAGCTTCTTGTCACTGGAAGAGGTGCCGATGACCCGGGCCCCGGTGGCCTTGGCGAACTGCAGGGCAAGCATGGATACCCCGCCCGTGCCCAGGACCAGCACGGT
>JARRRO010000284.1:0-4017 GCA_037380645.1 Gammaproteobacteria bacterium
CTAAGAAGCAAATTCATGAGAACCAGTTACCGGTGCCTGCGCTAGGTCACTGAGACGGTGTATACACACCGCCCAGCAACACCTCTCTCTCTGCTCCGGTGACCGCAGGCAGATTACCCGGTCTGTTTTCCAGCCTTTGCTTGGCCAACCACGCGAAAGTCACGGCCTCCACGGCATCAGGGTCCAGCCCCAACTCCGAGGTCGACGCGATTTTGAGGGCTGGTTGTTCTTGCCGTAGCTCTTTCAGCAGCCGGGGATTGTGCACACCGCCCCCGCAGACATACAGCTCTGTGGTTGCCGGCGCCTCCCTGATGACGGCTCCGATAATGCTGCGGGCACTGAGTAACAGCAGTGTCGCCTGTACATCTTCCGGTACCGCATCGGGGTAGGCCTCGAGATGGCGACCCAGCCACTCCAGGTTGAAATAATCACGGCCGCTGCTCTTTGGTGGTGGCAGGGTGAAATAGGGATCTTCCAGCAGGTTCCGCAGCAGGTCCTCCCTGGCTGTGCCGGATTCGGCCCACTCGCCGTTCCTGTCCATAGGCGTGTCGTTATGCAACTGATTCCAGTCATCCAGCAGGCCGTTGCCGGGGCCGGTGTCAAACCCCGTCACCGCCGCCGCGGGGTCCCGGGGCAGGATGGTGATATTGGCGATGCCACCAACGTTCAGGATCACCCGATCTGCATCCGGGGAATGGAAGTAGCGGGCGTGAAAGGCAGGTGCCAACGGTGCGCCCTGGCCGCCGGCGGCCATGTCCATGCGCCGGAAGTCGGCGATGGTGGTTATCCCCGTGCGGCGGGCGATCAGATTGGGATCGCCGATCTGCAGCGTCCTCGGCGGCCGGGTGTCCGGAAGGTGCAGTATGGTCTGGCCGTGGCTGCCCACCGCGGCGACGTCTGCCGCCTTGAGCCCCGCCTGATCGAGCATGGCCAGTACGGCGGCGGAAAACAGCCCGCCGAGGACGGCGTCCAGCCTGGCTACCTCCGCCACGGGGGATTCCCCGGAGAGATTTCGGGCCTCGCTGCGGATGGCGTCGGCATACGGGTACTGACGGTATTCGGCGACGGAGAAGGAATCCTCATCGAAGCGCACCAGCGCCACATCGATGGCGTCCATGCTGGTTCCCGACATGAGGCCTATATAGAACACGGCAGTTTAATCGGGACAGGAGGGAGCCGGTGTCATCGGGCGCCGGAGAGGGGCAGGGTGAAGAGGGCACCCATGGGGGCGGGTCAGTAGTTTGCCGGCAGGTTTTGTTCGCCCTTGTCTTCATCCCGCATGGCGACGACCGTGGCGCCCTTTTCTCCCGGCTGCTCCAGTTCGGCTAGCAGGGTGGCGCTCTTCAGTTTGAAGTCGGCGAGATACTGCTTGGGGATGGATTTCGCCTTGGGCAGTTTGACTGTCAGCGGATTGCGATGGACGCCGTTGACGCGGAATTCATAATGCAGGTGCGGGCCGGTCGCCAGCCCCGACATGCCCACGAAGCCGATAATCTGTCCTTGCTTGACCCTGCTGCCGGCGTGCAGGTGACGGGCGTAGGCGGACATATGGCCGTACAGGGTGCTGTACCTGCCGCCGTGTTTGAGAATGATGGTCCTGCCGTAGCCTCCCTTCCTGCCCAGGAAGGCGACGACCCCGTCCCCCGTGGCCTTGATGGGAGTTCCCCGGGGCGCGGCATAGTCCACGCCTTCATGAGGGCGGGTAATGCCCAGTATCGGATGCCGCCGGTGCAGGCTGAAGCGCGAACTTATGCGGGTGAACTTCACGGGGGTGCGCAGGAAGGCCTTGCGCATGCTGGCGCCGGTATCCGAGTAATAATCGGTCTTGCCGTCGGGACTGGTGTACCGGATCGCCTTGTAGGATCTGCCCTGGTTGACGAACTCGGCAGCGAGGATGGGTCCTTCCCCGACCTTGACGCCGTCTTTGTACTGCTCCTGGTACAGGACCTTGAAGTGATCCCCGCTGCGGATGTCCTGGATGAAGTCGATGTCCCACCCGTAGATGGCGACCATTTGCATAATGAGGTTCTCGGACATGCCCGCCCGCTGACCGGCCAGGAACAGCGAATCCTTGATGGTGGCGTCGGCGGTGACGTTGCGGGTCTCCAGCGGCGTGGTCACCACCTTGCTGGTGAAGCCGTCCCCGTCGCGGTTGACCTCCAGTGTGGTAACCAGGTCCTCTTCATACTTCAGCACCTTGAGCCCCTGCTCATCGATCTGGAATTGCAGCCGCTGCCCCGGTAACAGGTGCTTGAGATCCGCCGTGCGTTTGTCAGTATGCAGCACCTGGTAGAGCACGGCGGGTGACAGCCCCATTCGATTAAAGATCAGTGACAGATTGTCGCCCCGCGCGACGGTCATGCTCTTCCAGGGAACGGAAGCGGGGTGGTGAGGTGGCTCCTTCCCGATGTGGTCAGTGACGGGGGCGGCGCCGGCTGTTTTTTCAGTGTTGGTACGGTCATGCATGGCAACGCTCTGGGTTGCGGCGGGAGGACTCCCGGGATCGGCCGCAGGCGCGGGCATGGCAGCAGCGGCGGGGATGACAGTCTCGGCCGGTTGCGGTTGCGATGGTATGATTAGATAGATTGATACGGCAGTAATGACCCCGCCCCAGAGCGCCAGCCAGCCGGCCGTCCGCCTGTGCCATGGTTGGTCTGGCACCCAGCGGACAACTGGTTTATAGTCATTCTTTATATAAACTCTGTAAGTCACGGTGATTATTGAAATAATTTTGAATAACCATAGCTTTAAAGGGGTAATACGTCAATGGCGGGCATCAGTACTGAGATCACAAGACCTGTCTGTAAAAAGCAACACACTTCACGGTATGGAAGAAGGGGATGAGTCATCCAGCGGGGCGCCGACGAGATCATCCAACTGGAGGAGCTGCGGGAGAAGCTGAAACGGGGCCGGCCCCTCAGGATCAAGGCTGGTTTCGACCCCACCGCACCGGATCTCCACCTGGGGCATACGGTGCTGATCAACAAGCTGCGCCAGTTTCAGGACTTGGGCCATCACGTCATGTTCCTGATCGGCGATTTCACCGGCCTCATCGGTGACCCATCGGGCCGCAACGTAACGCGTAAGCCATTGACTCAGAAAGAATTATCAGTCAACGCCCAGACCTACCGGGAGCAGATCTTCCGCATTCTGGACGAGGACAAGACGGAGATTTGCTTCAATTCCGCTTGGTGTAACGAGCTGGGGGCGGCCGGTATGATCCGCCTGGCGGGGCAGTATACGGTGGCCCGCATGCTGGAGCGGGACGATTTCAAGAAGCGCTACGCCGCCAACCAGCCTATCTCCGTGCACGAATTCCTGTACCCCCTGGTGCAGGGCTATGATTCGGTGGTGATGCGCGCCGACGTGGAACTGGGGGGCACCGATCAGCGCTTCAACCTGCTGGTGGGACGGGAATTGCAGAAAGAAGCCGGCCAGGAGTCCCAAGTCATCCTGACCATGCCCATTCTGGAGGGGCTGGACGGGGTCCAGAAGATGTCCAAGTCATTGAATAATTATGTCGCCATCGCGGATCCCCCCGAGGACATGTTCGGCAAGCTCATGTCCGTGTCCGACGAGTTGATGTGGCGCTATTTCGAGCTGCTCAGCTTCCGCCCCATGGCGGAGATCGAGAAACTGCAACGGTCCGCGGCGGAGGGGGCCAATCCTCGGGATATCAAGATGGAACTGGCCGACGAGCTGGTCGCCCGTTTTCATGGCAGCGAGGCGGCGAAACGGGCCCGGGAGGCCTTCACCCGGCAGTTTTCCCAGGGTCGGCTGCCGGAGGATATGCCGGAAATCCAGCTGGATTCCGGCGGCGAGGTCCTGCTGGTGGGCCGGGTCCTGAAGGCGGCGGGGCTGGTCCCCAGCACTTCCGAGGCCCTGCGCCTCATCGCCCAGGGGGCGGTCCGGATCGACGGTGAGAAGGTCACCGCCAAAGACGCCACGATCGCCCCTGGGCAGGCCCGTGTCATCCAGGTAGGCAGGCGCCGTTTCGCCCGGGTAACCGTAATATAA
>JARRRO010000285.1:0-2841 GCA_037380645.1 Gammaproteobacteria bacterium
GTTCGGCCAGTTGCTTGTAGTGGTGGTAGCGGTGCATCACCTCTTCCTGGGACTCGGCCAGGTAGCGTTCCGCGTCCTCGGGATGGGAGCGCCACAGCATGTTGAAGCGGGTCTCGGTGTCTATGTAGTCGCGGTAGGGGATGCCGGGTTCATCGGAATCCAGGTGCAGGGGGTTCCTGCCCCGGGCTGCGCGGGCGGGTTCATAGCGGAACAGCGGCCAGTGCCCGCTCTGCACCGCCAGCTTCTGCTGGCGGTGGTTGTGGACCAGGTCCACGCCGTGGGCGATGCACGGGGCGTAGGCGATGATGATGGAGGTGCCCGGGTGGGCGTCGGCCTGCAGGAAGGCGCGCAGGGTCTGCACGTCCTTGGCGCCGTATGCCACGTGGGCGACGAACACGTTCTCGTAGCTCATGGCCATCATGGCCAGGTCCTTCTTGGCGGTGGGCTTGCCGGCGGCGGAGAACTTGGCCACCGCCCCCCTGGGAGTGGCCTTGGAGGTCTGGCCGCCGGTGTTGGAATAGACCTCGGTATCCAGCACCAGGATGTTGACGTCCTTGCCGGAGGCGAGCACGTGGTCCAGGCCGCCGTAACCGATGTCGTAGGCCCAGCCGTCGCCGCCGATGATCCACACGCTCTTCTTGCACAGGTCCTCGGCCACGCTCTCCAGCTCCCGGGCGCGAGGATCCTTGATCTTGGCCAGGGACTCGCGCAGGGCGGCAACCCGCCCGCGCTGGGCCTGGATCTCTGCCTCGCTGGTCTGAGGCGCCTCGAGGATCGCGCCCACGGTTTCGGCGTCCAGCTTGTCCTTGAGTGCCTGCAGCAGTTCGCGGGCGTATTCCCCGCGCTTGTCTATGGCCAGGCGCATGCCCAGCCCGAACTCGGCATTGTCCTCGAACAGGGAATTGGACCAGGCCGGGCCGCGCCCCTCGGTGTTCACCGCCCAGGGCGTGGTGGGCAGGTTGCCGCCGTAGATGGAGGAGCAGCCGGTGGCGTTGGCCACCACCATGCGGTCGCCGAACAGCTGGGTGGCCAGCTTGATGTACGGGGTCTCGCCGCAGCCGGCGCAGGCGCCGGAGAACTCGAACAGGGGCTGCAGCAGCATGGCGTCCCGGAGGACAGTGGTCTTGGCCTGGCGGCGGTCGTATTCGGGCAGGGTCAGGAAGAAGTTCCAGTTGTCCCGCTCCGGCGCCCGCAGCGGCGGCTGGTCCGCCATGTTCAGGGCCTTGAAGCTGACGTTGCTCTTGTCGTGGATGGGACAGATATCCACGCACAGGCTGCAGCCGGTGCAGTCCTCCGGTGCCACCTGGTAGGCAATGTGCCAGCCCTCGGGCAGATCCTTGCCCTTGACCGGGGCGTGCTTGAAGGTGGGCGGGGCGTCCTTGACCGCCTCCGCCGGAAACACCTTGGAGCGGATCACCCCGTGGGGGCACACCAGCGGGCACTTGCCGCACTGGGTGCACAGGTCCGGCTCCCACACTGGGATTTCCAGGGCCAAGTTGCGCTTCTCGAAGGCGGCGGTGCCCAGGGGGAAGGTGCCGTCGGCGGGCAGCTTACTCACCGGAACCAGATCGCCGCGCCCGGCGATGAGCTCGCCGGTCACCTCACGCACGAAGGCGGGGGCGTCCTCCGGCACCGGCGGCGGGATCTCGAAGTCGCCGCTTGCCGCGGCGGGCACCTTCACCTGATGCAGCCGGGCCAGGGTCTCGTCGATGGCCTCGAAATTGAACTGCACGATGCGCCGGCCCTTCTTGCCGTAGGTCTTCTCCACCGCCTGCTTGATGGCGGCGATGGCTTCATCCCGGGGGAGGATGCCGGAGATGGCGAAGAAGCAGGTCTGCATGATGGTGTTGATGCGCTTGCCCATGCCGGTGGCCTCCGCCACCGCATAGGCGTCTATGCTGTAGAAGTTGATGTTTTTCTCCAGGATCTGCTGCTGCATATGCCGCGGCAGGGTTTCCCAGACCCGCTCCGGCGGTTCCGGCGAGTTGAGCAGGAACACGGCCCCGTCGGCGGCCTTGTCCAGCATGGGATAGCGCTCCAGGAACACCGGCTGGTGGCAGGCCACGAAGCGGGCGTCGCCGTCGCCGATGAGATAGGTGGCGCGGATAGGTTCGGGGCCGAAGCGCAGGTGCGAGACCGTCACCGCGCCGGATTTCTTGGAGTCATAGACGAAATAGCCCTGGGCGTAGAGATTGGTGGCCTCGCCGATGATCTTGATGGAGTTCTTGTTGGCACTCACCGTGCCGTCGGAGCCCAGACCGTAGAACACCGCCTGCACCGCATCCTTGTGGGCGTCGGTGCGGAAGGCCGGGTCCCAGGGCAGGCTGGTATCGGTCACGTCGTCGTGGATGCCCACGGTGAAATGGTTTTTGGGGCGGTCGCCGTTCAGGGCATCGAACACGCTCTTGATCATGGCCGGGTTGAATTCCTTGGAGGATAGCCCGTAGCGTCCGCCCACCACCTGGGGCAGGGAGTTGAACCGGGGCTTGGACGCGAGGGCGTCCCGGGCCAGGGCGCCGAGGACGTCCTTGTACAGCGGCTCGCCGTCGGCGCCAGGCTCCTTGGTGCGGTCCAGCACGGCGATCTTCCGCGCGCTGGCGGGCAGGGCCTTGAGCAGGGCCTGCGGGTCAAAGGGACGGAACAGCCTGACTTTCACCAGCCCCACCTTCTCGCCGTTGCGGGTGAGGTAGTCCACGGTCTCGTGGGCGGCCTCGGCGCCGGAGCCCATGAGCATCAACACACGGTCGGCGTCGGGCGCGCCTACGTAGTCGAACAGGTGATAGCTGCGGCCGGTCTGTTCGGCGAAGCGATCCATGGCCGCCTGCACCAGCGCCGGCATCT
>JARRRO010000286.1:0-2838 GCA_037380645.1 Gammaproteobacteria bacterium
CCGCGTAATTGCGCTGGACCCCTCGCCAGCGCGGGTTCTTGGCCCACTCCCCCTCGAGTTGTTTTGCCAGGTCCTGCTGTTTCATGCTGTTTCCTCCGCGTTTCATGGCGCCTCACGCGGTCAACTCAGTCCCGGCCGTGGTGCGGCGCATCAACAACGCCTTCAAGCGGGCCGACGAGATCCAGTGGAGCAAGGACGGGGGGGATATTGATTATTTCGCCCCCATCGTGGCCGATGCCGAGGCCGGCTTCGGGGGCGTGCTCAACGCCTTCGAGCTCATGAAGGCGATGATCGAGGCGGGCGCCTCCGGCGTCCACTTCGAGGACCAGCTGGCCTCAGTCAAGAAATGCGGCCACATGGGCGGCAAGGTCCTGGTTCCCACCCGGGAAGCGGTGCAGAAACTTATCGCCGCCCGGCTGGCCGCCGACGTCACGAACGTGCCCACCGTGATCCTGGCCCGTACCGACGCCGAGGCCGCCGCGCTCCTGACCTCGGACGTGGACGAGCAGGATCAGCCTTTCATCACCGGCGAGCGCACCGCGGAGGGATTCTACGTCACCCGGCCGGGCCTGGATCAGGCCATCGCCCGGGCCCTGGCCTACGCCCCCTACGCGGATCTGCTCTGGTGCGAGACGGCGGTGCCGGACCTGGCTGATGCCCGGCGTTTTGCCGAGGCCGTCAGGAAGGAATATCCGGACCAGATGCTGGCCTATAACTGTTCACCGTCATTCAACTGGAGGAAAAACCTGGACGACGCCACCATCGCCAAGTTCCAGCGCGAGCTGGGGGCCATGGGATACCGCTTCCAGTTCATCACCCTCGCCGGGATCCACAACATGTGGTTCAACATGTTCAATCTGGCCTATGAGTATGCCGCCAAGGGGATGACGGCCTACGTGGATATGGTGCAGCAGCCGGAGTTCGCCGCCAGAGAAAAGGGTTATACCTTCGTCAGCCACCAGCAGGAAGTGGGCGCCGGCTATTTCGACGACGTCACCCGGATCATCCAGGGGGGCATGTCGTCGGTGACCGCCCTGACCGGCTCCACGGAGGAACAGCAGTTCTCCACCGCTTTCAAATAACCCCACGCTGTTCCCGCTAGAGCCGGGCCTCCCTCGGGGAGGTCCGGCTTTTTTATGCCAGCGGCCATAGTACCCGCCGCAGCGTAACTATGTGATAAAGAAAGATAGGACTATGATGGCGGTGTTTGACTTACTCTGGTTTTGGTTTTCAGGGCTGAGGAAACCGGCGCCGCTCACGCGGGTCACTATAGAGAAGAAGGTCAACACAGATGACATTCAGGCGACATTGCTACCAGCGACTGGCACAGCTTGCCGGCAGGCAACCCCAGGAGTTTCCCCCGGAATCGTTGCCGCCGGACTGCCGCCCTGCGGCGGTGCTCATCCCCCTATGGCCGACGGAGGAGGGCGGGGTAAATACCGTCCTGACCCGGCGGCCCGACACCATGCCCACCCACAAGGGTCAGGTCTCTTTCCCCGGCGGCGGCCTCCAGCCCGGGGACGCCAGCCTGGAGATGACGGCCCTGAGGGAGGCCGGTGAGGAACTGGGCATCCCCCCGGAGGCGGTCACCATCATGGGGCGCCTGGATGACGCCTGGAGCTTTCAGGGGCATCACGTGGTGCCCTACGTCGGCTGGCTGGAGCGCCGCCCGGCCATCTCGCCGAATCCGGTGGAGGTGGCCGAGGTGATCATCGCCGACGTGGAGCTGTTGAACCGGCCCGAGACGGCCTGCCGGCACGAGCGCATTCGCGACAGCCGGCTGCATTATTCCCACGCCTACCGCTGGGACGGCGGCTATATCTGGGGACTGACGGCGGACATCCTGCTGGAACTGCTGCTGTGGATCAACGGCCAGCTGTCCAACCGCGGCGCCCTGCGCCTGGCGATGATGCGCCGGCAGATGGGACAACAGTGAATCGTGAATGGTGAATCGTTAATCGTGGGTCGTGATCACTACATTTCAACGATTCACGACTGACGAATTACGATTCACCCCCCCAGCAGGCGTACCATGATGTCCTCGTAGATGGCGGACAACGTCTCCAGCTCCGCCACTTGCACGCACTCGTTCACTTTGTGGGCGGTGCTGTTCACGGGGCCAACTTCCACCACCTCGGCGCCGGCGGGGGCCACGAAGCGGCCGTCCGAGGTACCGCCCGCCGTGGACAGCTGCGGTTCCGCACCTGTAGCCGCCGTCACCGCCGCACGCACGTTCCCGAGCAGCTCGCCGGAGGGGGTGAGGAACGGTTTGCTGGACGGCAGCCAGTCCAGATCATAGCGCAGGCCGTGGCTGTCCAGGATCCCGCGCAGCCGCCCGATCAGCTCCTCCTCGGTGACATCGGTGCTGTAGCGGAAATTCAGGATTACTTCCATTGTCCCCGGGATGACATTATCCGCGCCGGTGCCGGCGTGGATATTGGAGATCTGGAAACTGGTAGGGGGATAGTGCTCGTTGCCCCGGTCCCAGACCGCGGCGCACAGCTCAGTCAGGGCCGGCAAGGCCTTGTGCACCGGAATGTCGGCCTGATCGGGATAGGCCACGTGGCCCTGGACGCCGTGCACGGTCAGCCGGCCGGTCAGGGACCCGCGGCGACCGTTCTTGATGATATCCCCCAGGCGACCTGCGCTGGTGGGCTCGCCCACCACACACCACTTGATGCGGATGCCGTTCTCCATTAGGTATTCCACGACCTTGCGGGTGCCGTTGACGGCGCGACCCTCTTCGTCGCTGGTGAGCAGCAGCGCCAGCGTGCCCCCATGATCGGGATGGACGGCGAGGAAGCGTTCCATGGCCGTGACCATGGCCGCGACGCTGCC
>JARRRO010000287.1:0-3777 GCA_037380645.1 Gammaproteobacteria bacterium
GTTCTCGCAGGAGTTACAGCTCACCGGCAAGGCGTTTAATGACCGACTCGACTACGTGGCGGGCCTGTATTTCTTCACCGAGAAGGGCTACGTGCACGACTTCGTGCCTTTCGACACGGCCTATCTCTGGATCTACGACTACGCCAACGACGTTCACACGGATTCCTACGCGGCTTACCTGCACCTGGACTACCAGGTCACGGACAGGATAGGATTGACGTTCGGCGCCCGTTATTCGATTGAAAAGAAGGACTTCACGGGCGGGCAGGGCGACCTCAACGGCCTCAGCTACAAGGCCTCCGGCTGCCTGGACCCGAAGGTGGACACCAGTACCTTTTTTGGCGGGTCGGCGACCGGAGTGACGTGTCAGCAGGCGCTGGGCTTCCCGGATCCGAACAATCCGCTGCGCTATTTCCCGCCGGGGAAAGACCACCAGTCCTGGGACATCTTTACACCTACGGCCGGTATCCAATACCACTTCAGCAACGATCTGATGGTCTACTTCAGCTACTCGGAGGGCTTCAAGTCCGGTGGCTGGACCACCCGCCTGTCATTGCCGATCCCGGATGCGGCGGACGCGCGGTTCGGCCCCGAGTACGACACCACCTACGAGATGGGCATAAAGTCGGAGTGGTTCGAGAACCGCGTGAGGGCGAATATCGCGGGGTTCTACAGCCAGTACGACGGCATCCAGTTCCAGGTCCTGCAGGGTTCGTCGCCCGTCTACCAGAATGCGGGCGACGCGAGGATCAAGGGGGTGGAACTGGAAACGCAGTCGGTGTTCGACAACGGCTTTTCCCTGGGCGTGAACGCAGGCTACATGGACGCCTATTTCTCCAGGCTGGTGCCGTGTCTGAAATACCTCGATACCAATGGGGATGGTGTCTGCACCGCGGCGGAGGGGTCGGCTCTCAACCCGAACTTCGGTCTGCTGAAGACGCCGAAGTACAAGATCAACGTCAACCCGGGTTACCGGTTCAGCCTGGCGAACGGCTCGAACGTGCTTCTCACCATGGATTACACGCATACGGGAAATAGCGCAGCGGATTGTTCGGATCCGGGAAGGGTGACGTTCCAGTGAGGCGCAGTCCGCCGGTCACAACGTCGGGGTTACCATGCGTGCCGCGGCTGTTTCGGCCGGGACGATCCGACGACTTTGTAGCAATTTCGCAACATACCCACAATGGAATTCCCAATCAGCGCAGGTGATGAAATCCCACTGTTGGGTATGTTTAATATTACAAAGGCTTACACTGTTTCTGGCCGATACAGCCGAATGCGTTTTCGGAATATACAAGCGATTATGCCTTATGTGCAGGTACCCGATAACCCCGGCCGGATTATTATCAATGGGGCATAGGAGGGTGGCGACGGCATCCCCAAACAGTTGATTGTTCGGGAGAAGGTAGGCATTGAAGCTGATCACTCCTTCCTTGCTGTAGCGATATTGCAACACCTTGCCGGGGAGCTACTATTATAAATTAAGGGGGGAATTATAATGATTATCGAGAGGAAGCGTCCTTTTGTCACTATCATTCTGCCGTTCGTCTTAGCCGCTGTCATTCTTATTAACTGGACTGCCGCCGCTGCCGCCGCGCTGGAAGAGGTCGTGGTCACGGCGCAGAAAGTCAGTCAGAACGTCCAGGACGTGCCCATTGCGGTGACTGCGTTTACCAGCAACGACATGCAGACCAAGGACATCACCAGTGTCGTTAAAATGAGCAATTTCGCGCCCAACGTCACCCTGGACGCGGGCACGCCGTTTTCCGGTTCCGACGCGGTGCTGGCAGCCTACATCCGCGGCATCGGCCAGAACGACTTCGCCTTCAACCAGGACCCGGGCGTGGGCGTCTACCTCGACGGCGTGTACCTGGGGCGCAGCGTGGGATCCAACACCAACATGCTGGACGTGGAGCGGGTGGAGATCCTGAAGGGCCCGCAGGGGACGCTGTTCGGGCGTAACACCATCGGCGGGGCCATCTCCATCATCACCCACACGCCGGGGGATCACTTCACCGCCAAGGGCGAGGTCACCGGCGGCTCCTACAACCGCCTGGACTTCCAGGGCACCATGGATCTTACCATCACCGACAACCTCCTGACCACCGTGTCCTTCTCCTACCGGGACCGCGACGGCTACCAGAAGCGCATACCGTTCCCAGCTCCCGTGGCCGGCAGCTCCGGCATCCCGGACTGCGACGCCCTGGCCGCGGGGACACCGTGTACCACGACGCAGGCGGCCTACAACACCCAGCCCGCGTCCGGTTACGACATCAACAGCAACCGCCAGGGCGGCACCCATCAGTGGAGCGCCCGCGGCAAGATCCTGTGGCTGGCCACGGACGATCTGAAATTCACCACCACGCTGGACTATACCAAGATCGACAGCTCGGCCCAGGCCAATACACCGCTGGCCATTGATCCCAACCGGGTGGACCCCAGCACCGGCAACGCGGGCCTGGCCAGTCTGTACAACGCCTGTATCAGCCTGACTCCCGCCCAATTGTCCGGAGCAGGATTGAGTACGCTCTGTAATACCCAGCGTCTCAATGCACGCCCCATACCTACGCCGGTCACGCCGCTGCCGCCCCTGGGCAGCGTCAACGTCGACGGTATCCAGGCCAACAATCACATACCCTATGACAGCCGTTTCATCACCAATAACATCGACACCACCTATTCCACCGGCAACAACTTCTCCAAGCTGACTAACTGGGGCATGGCAGAGACCATCGACTATGATGTGAACAGCAGCATGCACATCAAGTCCATCACTGCCTATCGGCGGCTGTACTGGCGGACGGGTATAGACGCGGACGGCTCGCCGCTGAACATCCTGCAGGTCGCCTTCACCATGCCGCAGCACCAGTTATCGCAGGAGCTGCAGTTCACCGGCACGACATTCAACGACAGTGTGGACTATGCCTTCGGTCTCTATTATTTCCACGAGAAGGGCCACCTGCACGATTTCGTGACCTTCCCCGGGGCCCTTTTGATGATTGACGGGCCCAACGATCTGTCCACGACGTCCGAGGCGGCCTACGGGCATCTCAACATCCGCATGTCGGACGAGTTCACCTTCGTGGCGGGCGGCCGCTTCACCCTCGAACAGAAGGAATTCCAGGGCTTCCAGTCCGGCGGCAACGGCCTGTTCTACAAGCTGGTGGGCTGCTTCCCGGCCACCGCACCGGGTTTTATCCCCGGCACGGACTGCCAGGGTTCGCTCGCCGCGGCTACCCCCTTCCATTATCCCAGCACCGCCGAGCCCTACCGGATGTATCCGCCCGGCAGGCGCAAGCTCAACTTCAGGAACTTCTCGCCGATGCTGGGTGTGCAGTTCTACCCCCAGAACGGCCTGATGTTCTACCTGACCATGTCCCAGGGCTACAAGAGCGGCAGCTGGACCACGCGCCTGACCGTCCCCCAGGGGTCCTACGACAGCTCCCTGCACTTCAATCCGGAGAAGGCCATCACCGAAGAGGTCGGGATGAAGTCGGAATGGTTCAACCGCCGGCTCAGACTGAACGTGGACGGCTTCCATACCACGTACACGGATATCCAGCTCAATTCCCAGATCGGGTCCTCGCCCACCCTGGTGAACGCGGGTGACGCCGTGATGTGGGGCTTCGAGATAGAGTCCCAGGCGCAGATAGGAGAGGGTCTATCCATGGCGGCCAGCGTCGGTTATATCGATGCCAGATACACTCGGCTGAATAACGTCGCCGACAACGGTGTCCCCATCACCCTGGATACCAAGCTGCCCAAGACGCCGAAATG
>JARRRO010000288.1:0-495 GCA_037380645.1 Gammaproteobacteria bacterium
TTGCCGGAAAGGTCGCCGCCGCCCTGGGCCCTGAGCTGCTTCTCCGTGCATGCCACCATGGCCGCAGCAGTGGTGATGGCACCGCTGGGATCGGCGAACACCGAGACCTCGAAAGGCGGCACCATGGCGCTCCGGGCACGGTTCAGCATATCAACGGACAAACCGAATTCCCGCCCGCCGATGAAGATGCCGGTGCGCTTCGCCCCCGAGGGGCCGCGGGAGAAAATGGTGTCCTGGGTCAGGGAATGCACCTCCTCCAGGGTGACGCTGGTATAGGGGATGACGCCATCGAACTCGGCTTCATAGGCCATGTTGACGTCAAAGGGGCTGACGTTCTTGGTGGGGTTGAAGATGTGCAGCAGGTATGGGTCCTTCATGGAGCCGGCTCCCTTGGAATGGATGATGGATCAGTGTCGTTTCGCCTTTTCCATGACTGCCTCCAGGACTTCCACCGTGGCCGGGGCATTGCGCGCGCGGCACAGCTTCAGTTCGAGG
>JARRRO010000288.1:518-7397 GCA_037380645.1 Gammaproteobacteria bacterium
ACCCGGGCCTGGCGCAGGGCCTGATGGGCCTCGGTCTCGTTGGCGTAGATGGCGAATCCGGTGGGACCCCAGGAAGTCTGTCCCACGCCGGTGGCGCCATGCTCATGCAGAAACCGGATAGCCTCGCCCACCGGGCCGCTGCTGTAACGCCCTCCCTGGGCGTCGGAGAAATAGTCGCCGTTCAGGACCTGGACCTCCGTAATGGCGGCCCCGAAGGCCGTGCAGTCGCCGTCGCGGATGGCGGGCAGGGCCTGCATGAGGACGCGGCGGCAGATGCGCCCGACCACCGCCTCGTCCATGGGCGGCAGGTCCCGGAAGGCCATCACCTCGTCCCGCCCGGACAGGCCGCGCCGGCTGGTATCCAGGACCAGTATGAAGCGCCAGGGCTCGGGAATGGGGACCTGGCACAGGACCGGGGGGATGAGGGTACCCTCGCTGTGACCGCCGTCGATGATAAACCCGCCGGCGCTGAAGGTGCCGATGCCGATGCCGGAGCGCCGGCCCCGCTTCAGGAGGCGGCTCAACTGCTGCGGGCTCTGATCCAATCCCAGCAGGCGGTTCAAGGCCGCGCCCACCGCCATGGCCATCTGCGTGCCCGACCCCAGACCGATGTGCTCCGGGATAGCGCGCTTGACGCTGATCCTGACGCCCGTGTCGCAACCCAGTTCCGCCAGCAGCTTCTCGGCGTTGAGTCTGGCCAACTCGGCACTGGGGCCTTCGGCGGTGATATCAGGTGCGGGTGAGACGCAGAGTTCAGTGGCGATTTCCTGCAGGCACAGACCTATGCTTCCGAATCTGCGTCCCAGCCCTCCGTGGAGATCCAGAAACCCCATGTGCAGACGGGCCGGTGCCTCGACCTTGACCTTCTCTGGGGGTACTGCCTTCATGTCATACGTGCCCTGAACCTGTATGATGCGAATGGTAGATGTTGTTGATAGCATATTTACGGGAGCCAGTACACAGCACACAGCCGTGCTTCGCGGAACTGGATGAAAAAAACCGTAGATTGACTATCCTTTAAGATAAAGGTCAATGCGGGCTCAATCCCGGGGACGCCGCCGGTCCGCGAAGACCAATGGCTATGGTATGGCTCGAGGGGAAACGCCCCCCGCCCCCATGGTTCACCCGGAAAGCGATGTCCGCGGCGGCTGCAAGGCGCCGGCTCATTTTCGATTACCATAACCATATACGGCAGCGATGCTGCTTTGCAACAGAGAGAACCGCATGACCGAGTCTATGTTGTTGATTGCAGGGCGTTCCAGTAAGCAGGGGACGTCCCTGAACAAGGGCAAGCTCAAGGAGGAATACCTGCAGATAACCTCGATGGCGGAGTTCAACGAGGAAGACATGGCCAAGCTGGGCCTGGAGGAAGGCGACCGGATCCGGCTCTACAACCGCGTCGGCGAAACGGTTGTCACGGTGGTGAAGAAGAAGGCGACGGACCTGCCGGTGGGCGTGATTTCCATGGCCTACGGTCCGAATTCCAGCCAGCGGGCTCCGGCATGCCCATCTCCAAGAATATCGAGGTGATGGTGGAAAAAGTCACGGCGTAAACCGGAGGAACGAACCCGATACCGGGAGTTCAAAAAAGTTATGAGCGAAGCCAAAAGCGAAACCAACACCAGAACCGTGGAAAATGCCACGTGCACCTTCTGCGGCTGCGTCTGCGACGACATGATCCTGACCGTCGATCTGGACGAGAAGCGGATCACCAAGGCCAAGAACGCCTGTATCCTGGGCCGCGCCTGGTACGCCGAGCACACCATAGACGAAAGCGCCCCGCCCGCCCTCATCGGCGGCAAGCCGGCCAGCGTGGACGAGGCCGTGGAGGAGGCCGCCAGGATCCTGGCCGGGGCCCGCTTCCCCATTACCTACGGCCTCTCGGATACCACCTGCGAGGCGCAGCGCGTGGCCGTGGCCATCTCCGACATGATCCACGGCAACGTGGACACCACCACTTCCGTCTGCCACGGCCCCTCCGGGCTGGCCTTCCAGGGGGTGGGCGAGAGCACCATGACCCTGGGCGAGGTCAAGAACCGGGCCGACCTGGTCATCTACTGGGGCGGCAATCCGGCGGAATCCCATCCCCGCCATTTCGGCCGCTACGCCGTCACCGCCAAGGGGCTGTTCACGCCCGGCGGGAAAAAGGACCGCACCATCGTCCTGGTGGACGTGCGCAAGTCCCCCAGCGCCGCCGCGGCCAACATCTTCCTGCAGCCCAAGCCGGGCAAGGACTTCGAATTGCTGTGGGCCCTGCGCGCCCTGGTCAAGGGGCGCCGGCTGAATCCCGCCGTCGCCGACAGCACCGGCGTGCCCCTGGAGGCCATGCAAGACCTGGCGGAGCGCATGAAGAACTGCCGCTACGGTGTGCTGTTCTTCGGCATGGGGCTGACCATGACCCGCGGCCGGCATTTCAACTCCGGCGCCCTGCTGGCCCTGGCCACCGATCTGAACGAATACACCCACTTTGTGGCCAAGCCGGTGCGCGGCCACGGTAACGTCACCGGTGCGGACAATGTCGTTTCCTGGCAGACCGGCTTCCCCTTCGGCGTCAACTTCAGCCGCGGCTATCCCCGCTTCAATCCCGGCGAGTTCACCACCGTGGACACCCTGTCCCGGGGGGACGCGGACGCGGCCCTGATCGTCGCCTCGGATCCGGCCTCCAATTTCCCGAAAAAGGCCATCGAGCACCTGCACAACATTCCGGTGGTGGTCCTGGACACCAAGCACACCGCCACCTCCAGCCTGGCCCGGGTGGCGTTCCGCACCGCTACCTACGGCATCAACACCGGCGGCACCGTATATCGCATGGACGACGTCCCCATCAGCCTGCGCAAGGCCTATGACTCCCCCTTCCCCACCGACGAGGAAGTGCTCAAGGCCATACGCAAACGCGTACAGGAATTGCTCCTCGCCAGCGGCGCCCATGGCGCTGCAGCGGGCAGTAAGGTCGCTGCGCCGCGGGGGGAATTCACCTAGCTTTTTATACCTGAAGGCGTAAAGCCACAGAGATCACAGAGAACACAGAGAGTTAAACATTAATAACAAGAACGGCTCTCCCTGCGGCCTGGTAGGGCGTCTGTTTGAGAATTCTTATGATAACTACACACAGCCACACGCTTAAGCGTGCGTATTTACGTTTTCTCTGTGTCCTCTGTGATCTTGGCTAGATAAAGGAAAACCATGGCGACACCGCTCAGGATCATTAACGGCCGGGTTTACGACCCGGCCAACGGCATCGACGGCGAGGTCCGCGAGATCAACGTGGCGGACGGGCGCATCGTCGCCGAGACCCCCGCCGGCGCGCGCACCATAGACGCCGGCGGCATGGTGATTATGCCCGGGGGCGTGGATATCCACTGCCACATCGCCGGCCCCAAGGTGAACCTGGCGCGCAAGCTGCAGCCGGAGGACCACCGCAACACTCCCCATCCCGGCACCCTGTTTACCCGTTCCGGCACCGGTGGCACCGTCCCCTCCACCTTCGCTACCGGCTACCGCTACGCCACCCTGGGCTACACCACCGCCATGGAGGCCGCGGTCACCCCCATAGGTGCCCGTCACACCCTGGAGGAGCTGCACGACACCCCGGTCATCGACAAGGGCTTCTACGTGCTCCTGGGCAACAATATTTTCCTGCAGCAGCTCCTGCAGGAGGGCCGCCGCGAGGAATTCAAGCAGGCCGTGGCCTGGTGGATCAATGCCACCAAGGGCTATACCACCAAGCTGGTCAACCCGGGCGGGGACGAGCCCTGGAAGGGCGGCCGCAACGCCAACGTCACCGGCATGGACGATAAGAACGAGGTGTTCGGGATCAGCCCGCGGGAGATCATCGACGCCTTCACCGAAGCGGTGAACGAACTGGGCCTGCCCCACCCCGTGCATATCCACTGCAACAACCTGGGCCACAGCGGCAACGTGAGCACTACCCTGGAGACCATGAAGACCGCCGGCGACCGGCGCCTGCACCTGGCCCACATCCAGTTCCACAGCTACGGGGGCGAACCGGGCAAGAACCCGAAGTCGGCGGCGGCGCAGATCGCGGAATACGTCAACAGCCACCCCAACACCACCATCATGACCGCCGACGCTCCCCTGGCCTACATGCTGCGCGGCATCAAGAAGGGCAAGTGGGTCAACGCGGACACGGAATGCGAAAGCGGCTGCGGCATCGTCCCGTTCAGCTACCAGGAGCACGTATACGTGCACACCCTGCAGTGGGCCATCGGCCTGGAACTGTTCCTGCTCTCCGAGGATCCCTGGCGCGTCGTCCTGTCCACCGACCATCCCAATGGCGGCTCCTTCATGAGCTATCCCAAGCTGATCCGGCTGCTCATGGATCGGGAGTTCCGCAGGGAGGAGATGCAGCGGGTCAACCAGCGCGCCCTGCGCAGCACCCAGTTGCCGGACCTGGATCGTGAATACACCCTGAATGAAATTGCCATCATCACCCGCGCCGGGCCGGCCCGGGCGCTGGGCCTGAAACACAAGGGGCAGCTGGGGCCGGGCGCCGACGCGGACATCACCATTTACGATGAAATGGAAGACAGGGAGATGATGTTCAACGCGCCGCGCTACGTCATCAAGTCCGGCGATCTGATCATCGAGGACCACGAGTTCCGCGGCGATCACGACGGGCGCATCCTGCACGTGGCGCCCGCCTACGACGAGGACATCGTGGACAAGGTCCGGCCGTTCTTCGAGAACTACTATTCCATCGAGTTCGACAACTACGCCGTCTCCGATTACTACCTCCACGATCACGAGATCATCCCCGTCACCTAGCAGCCCGCTCCGATGAAGATCAAATCCACCGAAATCATCGACACCTTCGCCGAGGCCTTCAAGATGTGGGGGACGCGGGTGATCATCACCGGGGAGTCCCGCAAGTGGGCCCTGGCCGCGGCCCGCTCCATGACCGGTTTAGCCACCTCCGTTATCGGCTGCACGTGCGTGGCCTGCGTGGAGCGCGATCTGCCCCCCGAGTCCACCCCGGACCGGCGTCCCGGCGTCAGCGTCCTGCTGTTCACCCCGGATAAGGACAGCATGGGCAAGCGCCTCCTGGACCGCGTCGGCCAGTGTGTCATGACCTGCCCCACCACGGCCTGCTACAACGGCCTGGAGGGGGCGGAACACACCGTTAACGTGGGCGGGCTGCTGCGCTATTTCGGCGACGGCCACCAGATGAGCAAGCGCCTGGGCGATCGCCGCCTGTGGCGCATCCCGGTCATGGACGGGGAATTCCTGGTGGACGAGGAATTCGGCCTGCAGCCCGCCGTGGGCGGTGGCAACCTGCTGATCCTGGGCAAGACCGCGCAAGCCACCCTGAGGGCGGCGGCGGCGGCGGTCCGGACCATGCAGGAGACGGAGGGCGTCATCCTGCCCTTTCCCGACGGCGTGGTGCGCAGCGGAAGCAAGGTGGGTTCCCGCTATAAGTCATTGATCGCCTCCACCAACGACCCGTATTGCCCCACATTAAAAGGAGTGACGGAACAGACCGCCCTGCCCCCGGACATCAATTGCGTCCTGGAGATCGTCATTGACGGTCTCAGCGAGGAGGCCGTGCGCCGGGCCATGCACGCCGGCCTGCTGGCGGCGGCCCGGCCGGGCATACGCCAGCTCTCGGCGGGCAACTACGGCGGCAACCTGGGCCAGTTCCATATCCCCCTGCACGAACTGCTGGCGGAGAGCGCCCCGTGAGCCTGGAACTGACCCTGCACACCGCGCCGGAAGTGCCCCTGGAAGCGGAGATCCTGTCCCCGGATCGGCTGCAGTCCCTGTCGCCGGCAGCCATCGAGAAGGCCCGGGTCATGCATGGCAACCGACCGCTGGCCCTGGCGGAGTTCTTCCGCATCGGCGGCCAGCCCGGCGACGAAATCCACCTGCACGGCGACCTGGCCCGGGTCAAGCACGTTGGCGCCGGCATGAGCGCCGGGCGCCTGGTCATCCACGGTGACATCGGTGCGCACCTGGGCGCAGGCATGAGCGGTGGCGAGATCCGGGTGGAGGGCAATGCCGGCGACTGGGTCGGCCCGGAAATGCGCGGCGGCAGCATCTTCGTCGCTGGCGACGCCGGCCACATGGTCGGCGCCGCCTACCGCGGCAGCGCCATGGGCATGCTCGGCGGGGAGATCATCATCACCGGCCGGGCCGGCAACGAGATCGGGCACGCCATGCGCAGCGGCAGTATCGCCGTCGGCGGCGACGCCGGCGATTTTTCCGGCGTCAACATGCTGGCCGGGACCATCGTGGTCTGCGGCCGGGCGGGAAACCGCACCGGCGCGGGCATGAAGCGCGGCAGCATCGTACTCATGTCGGAGGCGGAAATCCTGCCGACTTTCAGTTATGATTGCCGCTACCATCCGGTCATTCTCCGGCTCTGTCTGTCGCGCCTGGCAGACAAGGGACTTTCCGTTGACGCTGCCTGCATCAAGGGAGAGTATGAGCGCTACAGCGGTGACGCCATAGAACTGAACCGCGGCGAAATTCTGATATACAAATCGTGACGCCCTCGGCCGGGCGGTGAGGCCGAAAACCTGCAAGGGGAGGAAACCGACATGACTACCGTGGTAACAGACAACTGTAAAGGCTGCCGTTTTACCGACTGTGTGGCGGTCTGTCCGGTGGAATGCTTCCATTACGACGATGAGATGCTGTACATCGATCCGGACGTATGCATCGACTGCAGTGCCTGTATCCCGGAGTGCCCCGTCCAGGCGATCTTCGAAGAGGACGATCTGCCCGACGACAAGGAAGAGTGGATCGCCATCAATGCGGAGAAATCCAAGGAGCTGCCGGTGATCTCCGAACCCATGGATCCCCTGCCGGGCGCGGAAGAACGCAAGAAAGAACTGGGCTTTTAGAGTTAATGTTGAAAAA
>JARRRO010000289.1:0-3625 GCA_037380645.1 Gammaproteobacteria bacterium
CCCAGGGCCGCCCGTCCGGGCTGGCCGCTGGGTTTGGGGGGCAGAGCTTGATGGATAATAATCAATAAAACAAGTAGTTATAATATTTCGAGACGGATCCCGACGCATCCCTAATTCTGGCATGGTAAATGCTTTATGTATGGCAGGTTTGAATTAGCCCTGAGTTTAGCTGGAACGCGGTTAATTCGAATATAACTCGGACAACTTTAGGGTTTGTTCATCATCACAAAACAGATGGGAGATACACTGATGAAGACTATGCAACACGGTTTTACCCTGATCGAATTGATGATCGTGGTGGCCATCATCGGTATCCTGGCGGCGGTCGCTATTCCGGCTTATTCCGATTACACGGCCCGCGCCCAGGTTTCCGAGGCCATGTCCCTGACTTCCGGCCTGAAGACGCCGCTGGTGGAGTGGATTGCAGACAAGGGCACCATTCCTGGTGACGTTGATTCCGTCGGCGGTACCAAGACCGGTAAGTACGTGCAGACGATTATCTTCTCCGGCGCCGGCGCCCAGAGCCCAGAGATCATCGCTACCATGAAGGCCTCCGGCGTCAACACGAAGATTCAGAGCAGCATCTTCGCCATGACATCCACCACCTACGGCAAGCAGTGGAACTGTTCGACGACGGCTATCCCCAATGCGCCTGCTAGTGACACCAATATCCAGGTGTCATTGCTGCCGGGTGCCTGCAAGTAAGCTCGTAGCCACCGCAGTAGAAGCAGAAAAGGCCACCGATTCGGTGGCCTTTTTTTATTGCTAGAATGAATAATGCCTGAGCAAACGCAAGCACCAAGGCGGGGATGGCTGTATGCTGTCCTCGCCCGACCTGTCCCGGGTGGGCAGGGATGGATTCCTGGCCTATGTCTTCGAGGGCCGGGCCGGGCCCGGCGGCCGGCCGCTGTCGCTGCTCAGCTTCGCCCTGCAGCACCAAGCCTGGCCCGCCGATCCCTTCGCCTTCAAGGCGGTGAATCTCCTCATCCACCTGGCCTGCGGCGGGCTGATCTTCCTCATCACGGCGGAATTGGTCCCGGCTATAGGCGGGCCAGGGCGGCGGGTTTCCGCCGCCGCCCTGGCCCTGCTGGTGGCTGCCCTGTGGCTGCTGCATCCCGTGCAGCTGTCCGCCGTCCTGTACGTCGTGCAGCGTATGACCCTGTTGTCGGGGTTTTTCACCCTGCTGGGACTTTATCTGTATCTGCGCCTCAGGCGCCGCGATCTGATCCGGTGGAAGAATCTGGCACTGCTGGCCGCCGCCGTCTACGGCTGCACGGTACTGGCGGAGCTGTGCAAGGAAAACGGCATCCTCCTGCCCGCCTATCTCCTGTGTCTGGAGTTCATCCTGTTGCAGGGGCAAGAGACGTCCAGGGCACAGCGCCGGCGCATCCTCTGTCTCGCGGTCCTGCCCCTGGCGGCGGCCGCCGCATATCTTGTTGGATCCGCCGACAGCATCCTGGGCGGTTACGCCCACCGGCCGTTCACCCTGGGACAGCGGCTGCTGACGGAGGCGGGTGTAGTCCTGGATTATCTGAAGATCATCGTTCTGCCGCGGCCCTCCGACTTTACCCTGTTCCACGACGATTATCCCTTCACCACCGGACCGCTGACGGGCAGCGCCATGATCGGGCTGGGAGGGATGGCCGCACTCGTCATTTCCGCCTGGCTGCTGCGGAGACGTGCCAGGCTTTACAGTTTCGCCGTGGCCTGGTTCCTGACGGGACAACTGCTGGAATCCACTTTTATACCGCTGGAGCTGTATTTCGAGCACAGGAATTACCTGCCGTCCTTCGGGGTGCTGCTGCTTCTCGGCGCAGCCCTGCTCAGACTATCGACATATGTCCGCAGCAGGGGGCTGGCCGTCGTCGTGCTCACGGCCTATCCCCTTGCCACCACCGCTGTTACCGCCGTGCAGATGCGGCTCTGGTCCGATCCCTACAAACAGGCCGTGGTCTGGGCCGACGAGCATCCCCGCTCGCGCCGCGCGTTGGACAATCTCTGGAATATCCGGCTGGTCTACGGCGAAACGGACAAGGCCGCGGCGGCGAGACGCAGGCTGGAGGCGCTCAATCCCGGCGATCTCTATCCCTATATCAAGCAGGTAACGGTGGCCTACTGCTATGCGGATAAACGCTACGGTGACGAACAGTGGCGGACCCTGAACCGGCGTGCGGCGCAGGCGGCCTATGTGGATCACAACGCGCGCGACGCGATCGGCTTACTCCTGCAGCGCATAGCGGCCGGTGACTGCAAGTTCCCGGATCTGGACAAGCTGCACAGCCTGATCCTCGCCCTGGCGCACAACCCCGCGTTCCGCGGGGAGGCCGGTTACCTGTTCAACTATGCGGCGACGGCCGCCGTCATGCGGCACGACGCGGATCAGGCGCTGTCCGATATCGACCGGGCCGTCGCGCACAGCCCCGATATGGACAACCTGACGTTCAGAATGCGGATCCTGCTGGCCATGGGGAGGATCGGCGCGGCGAGAAAAACGCTGGAGGAAATGCGGGATCGGGCTGTCAGTTCACCCGCCGATTACGTAAAATTGTCCCGCGCCAAGCAAATATTCCGGCGCCAGGTGCAGTCTGAGACACCACAGCCCGGAAAAGAACAAATACAATGAAACCAGCCATGTCACGCAGCCTGAGCATCATACTCCCGGCGCGCAACGAAGCCGCCACCCTGGAGACGCTGCTGCCCGAAATCGAATCGCTGCATCCGGAGGCGGAGATCATCGTCGTCAACGACGGCTCCACGGATGCTACCGCGGAGATCGCCGGGCGGCACAATGTCCGCGTGATCTCCCATCCTTACTCCATGGGCAACGGCGCGGCTATTAAAAACGGCGCCAGGGCGGCATCCGGGGAAGTGCTGCTGTTCATGGATGCGGATGGTCAGCATTCGCCTTCCGATATCGGCCGCCTGCTGGAAAAAATGGAACAGGGCTATGACATGGTGGTCGGTGCCCGATCCGTCGGGGCGCACGCCAATCGCTGGCGCATGTTCGCCAATCTTTTCTATAACAAGCTGGCGACATGGATAACTTCGCACGATGTTGCGGATCTGACTTCAGGCTTCCGGGTGGTCGAGGCGGACAAGTTCCGGGAATTTCTCTATCTGTTCCCCAACGGCTTTTCCTGTCCCACGACCAGCACCATGGCGTTCTTCCGTGCCGGCTACCGTATCGCCTATGTCCCCGTCGACGTCAGCAGAAGAACGGGCAAGAGCCATATCAGGCCGCTTCAGGACGGCGTCAGGTTCCTGCTCATCATCTTTCGCATCGGCACACTGTATACGCCGTTGAAATTCTTTTTCCCCATCAGCCTGATGTTTTTCCTCACCGGTATCGCCTATTACATCTATACTTTCCTGACACAGGGACGGTTTACCAACATGAGCGCCCTGTTGTTAACCACTTCCATCCTGGTGTTCCTCATAGGCCTGGTCTCGGAGCAGTTGACCATGCTCTCCTACCGTGACAGGGATTAAAGCGGGGATTACCGTTTATCAGGTTCTTTCCTGTATATATTCGGCTATGACCGCTGACGGGGATGGGGTTATACCGGCGAGGAGATTCTCCTTCCTGTAGGTGTCCAGGTTGTTGACGAAATCCAGCGCCACATCC
>JARRRO010000290.1:0-2811 GCA_037380645.1 Gammaproteobacteria bacterium
CTCGCCTACCCCACAAATCTAAGGGGTGTCCTACATACAGAAAAAGGAAAAATCATCTACTGGAATCCGGCGTCCGCCGGAATGACGGTAGGGGGCCTATTCACTTTCACATCCTTGCCCCTTTCTCCCTACTCCTCACCCCTCACTTCTCACCCTCTCCGGCCAGATCCCTGATCATGCCGGAGAGACCGCTCACCACCCGGGCCATGGCGGCCTAGTTCAGGCTCTGGAAGGTGTCGCCCATGTGGTGGTAGCCGTAATTACGGTAATTCGAGGTGTCCGTGACCATTACCGCGGGATAGCCGAAGTGCCAGTACATGGCGTGGTCGGAACGGCGGATGTCCGGCACCAGCCATTCCGGCGCCGCCATGCCCTCCGAGGGAAACACCCCCTGCTCCCGGAAGGCGGCGATGGCCCGATACAGGACGTCTCTGGAGGCCAGGTTGGAGACGAAGGCGATGAAGTTGCCCCGGTCCGGATAAAACCGCCGGACGATGCGTGGGTAGCGCTGGCTGCCCGGCTCATCAACGTAGTAGCCGATCATCTCCAGGGAAAACATGGCAATGATGTCCTCGCCCCGGTCGTGGGAACGTCCCGCGCTGACCCGGCTCCCCATCTGGTCGGTGCCGTAGAAAGGCTCCTCCTCGTTGCAGAAGGCGATGAGGCGGACGGTGCGGGGAAAGCGCTTTCCGGCCAGGGCCCGGGCGATCTCCAGCAGGCCGGCCACCCCCGAGGCGTTGTCGTCGGCGCCGGGTGTCCCCCAGACCGTGTCGTAATGGGCCCCGACAACAATGATCTGATTCGGTCGGCGGTTGCCGTGGATCTCGACGCTGACGTTGCGGTAACGATTTTCACCGAATTCCCGGACGGTGGGGACGTAGCCGAAGGACCGGAATTGATCCCGGATGTAGTCCGCGGTCACGGCCAGGACTCTGACGTGTTCCTTCAGGCGGTCCCGCAGCCGCGCCTGGTCCGGACCCGGCGGCGGCAGCTTACCCGTCACGGTCCGCCCGGGCATGTGGATACAGACATAGACAAAAGCGCCGATCAGCACACCCGCGACCACCGCCGCCAACAGCAGTGTCAGGGCAATCGCGGCGAGCCGGGTCTCCATGGCGCGCAGTTTACAGAATCAATCGCCCGGGGGATACTTGCCGACATGTACGCCTTCGAAGAACTGGCCGAGTCACGCATCCGGGAAGCCATGGAGCGCGGGGATTTCGATGACCTCCCCGGCATGGGCAGACCCCTGTGCCTTGAGGAGGACGACTTTGTCCCGGAAGAGATGCGCATGGCCTGCAAGATCCTGAAGAATGCCGGCTACATCCCGCCGGAGGTGGAGCTGCGCCGGGACATCGCCGCCGTGGAGTCGGCCCTGGCCGCGGAGAAGGACGACGCGGCCAGGCGCAAAACACTGAAGAAGCTGCGCTGCCTGTTCCTGCGCCTTGACCAGTCGCACTGCCGCCAGGCCAGCCTGCTTCTGCAGCGGGAGTATTACGAGAAGGTAGTCGGAAAGCTGTGAGCGGTAGATTAAGGTGAATCGTAACGGCAGTTATAATTACTCGTAGGGTAGGTTAGCGAAGCGTAACCCACCGACCCATTGTGGATACCGGATAACCCGTCTCGCGGATTTCCGGTATAACGGCGATAAGGAAGAATTCAATGACTGGATTCCGGCCTGCGCCGGAATGACGGCATTCTTTTACCACCTCCAACTTCCTGTTCACGACTTCCTGTTGTGCTGTACTGTAAAACCGGCTGCACCAATGTAATGAAGCTTTGTCTACTGGATTCCGGCCTGCGCCGGACTGACGGCAGTCTTTTACTGCTTCCAACTTCCTGTTCACTATTCACTACTTACTCCTAACTACTCACTGCCTTGCCACTCCACCCTGTCACCCACCTTGATACCCCGGCGCACCGCCTGGCCGGCGTTTATCTCCAGGACCGCGCTGATCTTTGATTCCGACGGGATCAGGTCCGTGGACAAGGGTTTGGTGTTTGCCGCGATCTTCACGATCCGGCCGCGCTTGTCGATAAACAGCATGTCCAGCGGCAGCAGGGTGTTTTTCATCCACATGGACACCCTTCTGGGAGGCCGGTAGATGAACAGCATCCCGCCGTTGGCCGCGAGAGACTCGCGGCGCATCAATCCCCGCCTCTGCATGGCGGACGTCATGGCCAGTTCCACCACGTAGGTGACGGTGCTCCCGGAGGCGGTGTGGATGCTCAGGGTTTCCTGGGAGGAAGCGGCATCCCGGCAGGCGAAGAGGAATACGAGCAGCACCAGTAACGGCGAGAACGACCGGCGCATGGGAACCGATCGAAACAAGGCCGTTCAGCCCTGCGCCAGCAGGTCACGCAGATCGATCACCGCCGCATTGGCGCGGGAGATGTACGAAGCCATGACCAGGGAATGATTGGCGACGAAGCCGAACCCCGTGCCGTTCAGGATCATGGGGCTCCATACCGTTTGCTGGGTGGACTGGAGTTCCCGGATGATCTGGCGCAGGCTCACCACGGCGTTTTTCTTTTCCAGCACCGGCTTGAAGTCCACTTCCACCGCCCGCAGAAACTCTATCAGCGCCCAGGTAGAACCCCGGGCCTCGTAGAAGACGTCGTCGAGCTGCAGCCAGGGCGTCTTCACGGTGACCACTTGTGGAGTGCGGGTGGACTGGGTGGCGGCAGTGTCACCCTGCAGGTCGGTATTGACCCGGTCCTGACCGACGCTGGCGCTGAGGCGCTGCGACAGGCTTCCCAGGCGCTTTTCCACCACCGCCAGCCAGGCGCTCAAGTTGTCGGCGCGGGCAT
>JARRRO010000290.1:2817-5628 GCA_037380645.1 Gammaproteobacteria bacterium
TCGACAGGGCCTTGAGGCCGGTACGGTATTCGCTCTCCGTGGCCGGCAGTAGCCAGGACGCGTTGTCGAAATTGAACTGGGGCTCGACGATGGCCAGGTCCGGATCCTCCGTGGACTGGGACTGGGAACGGCTGAAATCGTTGCGGAAGGACCGGGCGAAGTCCCGGCACTGGACAATGGCGCCGAATTCCCAGTTGGGGATGTTGTCCATGAAGACGCCCGGCGGAAAGACATCGTTGCTGAGATAGCCCCCGCGCTTGTTCAGGACAGTGTACATCACCTGGTACAGGGTGGACGCGGAAACGTAGCCGGTAACCAGGGGGGCGTCGTTGCCCGCCCTTTCCTGCGCCGCCTGTCTGACGTCGAAGAGGTCCGGCTCACTGTCCCAGTAAAACATCAGCGCCAGGACGATGACGATGTAGGCCAGGAGCACCACGCCCAGTCCCTTGACCAGGCTGCTTGTCTTGTCTTTGATATTCATGATTCGAGGTTTGTCCGGATCCGGATGCGCGCGACGAGTTAATTGCCGGTGGCAACGCCAGGCGGAATACTATGCCCTCGAAAGAAGGATTGCCAGCCCGCGGGGGACATACCGGCGGCGGAAACGCCGGACAGCGTCCCCGCTACCCGTCAATGCCCGGCGGGCCGCCGCCAGGGGGGCTGCGGCGACCCGCCTTGAACCCGGGTGTATCGAGCCGGCTAACCCGAGCCCTTTCCCTGGCTTACTGCCCCAGCTCCTCTTCCCAACATCTGAATATAGTATGGACGGGTTCGCCTGTCCGTGAGTACTGTTAAATTTAAATTGGGTGATCCAGATCAACTGCGGGAAAACCCGACGCCGCCGGGGCTGTCAGCGGCTGCCTTCCACCACTTCGCGCAACTCATCGTGGACGATGGGCGTAGCCCCCAGCAAAAAGCTGCGGGTTTCCATGCTCCAGGATCCGCCGGTGTCCAGGTCGGTCATCACGGCGCCCGCCTCCCTGGCGATGAAGCAACCCGCCGCCGTGTGCACCGGCGACAGCGACGGGGACAGGTGGACGATCCCGGCGATACGGCCGGCGGCCAGGTAAGCGTAGCCTACCGAGGAGGAGAACTGCCAGATATACCAGCGCCGCAGGAGCATGGTATTGCGGACCACGTTGGCGCCCAGTTCCGTCTGGCTGCCCATCCAGATGACATTGCTTTCCTCAGAGGTCTGGACGGGCCGGTCGCCCTCTGCCGTCTGCATCCAGGCGCCCCTGCCCTTCTCTGCGAACAATATCTCTCCACTCTTGCCTATAGCCACGGCCGCGGCCGTGACCTCGCCGTTCTCCACCAGGGCGATGTTGGTGCAGTACAGGGGGACGTTGGAAGCGAAGGGGCGGGTGCCGCAGATGGGATCCACCAGCCAGAAGGCGCCCTTCTCCACGGGCGTCCCGCCGCGTTCCTCGCCGACGATGGCGCAGTCCGGAAAAGCGGCTGTGAGCTCGGCGCGGATGACGTCCTCGCACAGGACGTCGGTGGCCGTGACGATGTCGATGCCGCCCTTGGAATCCACCTGGTCGGCACCCTCACGGGAATCGGCGAGATGGACGGCGAGGCTGGCGGCATGGATCGCCGTTTCCGTTTCCGGCCGTATCTTTCCAATGGAGCGCTTCATTCCACGGTCACCAGGGGCAGATGCGCCATGGACTGCAGCTGCTCCTGCAGGGTTTTTTTCCGGGAACGGCGGAAGTGCGGCCGGAAGGCCTCCTCCGGCGCCACCGCCTGCAGGCCGCCGGCGGCCGCCAGGTCCCGCCTGAGGAAAAAGGCGTTCACGCCCTTGCTGTCACCGCCCATCATTTCGTAACCCTTGCGTGCGCCGAGCCGGTGCAGCGCGGTGATGGAGGCGCCGTGGTAACAGGGGTGGTCCGGCAATTTCTCCCCGCTGTCCTCCGGCGCGGGGACGGTTACGGACAGTTCCGGGCCGAAGGAGGCGTTGTACTCGATCACCACGATGCGCGGGTGGTAGCCGTCAACCGCCTGCCACACCCAGTAATCGTAGCTGTCGATGTCTATGGAAAGCACATCCATCTCCTCGGGTGCACCGGCACGCCCGAGGAGCGCGTTGACGTTGTCGGGACCGACGGTTTCATTGATCACCTGCGCACGGTCACCGGCGTGCATTTCCGCCAGGTGCCGCCTCGCCTTGTCCGCCCATTCCCGGTCCGCTTCCATCAGGCAGGCCGTCCAGCCGAAATTGAAAATCAGGTTGGCGCTGTTGCACTCGCGGGCGTCTTCGGTGCCGATTTCAACGATGGTACGGTTGGTCGCGCCCGCTTTGCTCAACAGGTGAAGGATGATACCATCCTCGCCGTTCTGCGAATAACAGCTGAATTCGTAGTTGCCGAGAGGCGGCTGAAAGCCAGGGGCCCTGAGTTCGGGATACCCGGCGAGATAGTGGCTGTTGCCCAGCGAGCCTGCCGTCCTGATGGTGTCGATCAGGCGGTGATGGAAACGGAGACCGAGAAGTCGCTGTCGCAGGCGTTGTTTCAGTCCTGAAGGCATTGCATTTACTCTGGTTTTCTATACCTGGTTACAGCCATGATCCGCTCCGGTGTTTGAATCGGCATGTCCGGCATCCATTATAACCGATCCTGCACGCCTCCCGTGCCGTCGACGGCGGATATGAAGCCGTGACCGCGGGTCTGCGGGAAAAGCTGCAGCGGCTACCTGCCCTGCTCGTGGACAATCAGGCGCTGATTCTGCTGCTGATTTCGCTGTATCTGTTCACCAGCAAGTCCCTTTATAACATCTCGTACGCGCTGATGGCACTGCTGGGAATGTACCGGT
>JARRRO010000290.1:5635-7777 GCA_037380645.1 Gammaproteobacteria bacterium
GCAGAGAAGAAACCAGGCTGTTCGGCCTGCTGTTCCTGGGGATATGGGTGCCCATGGCGATCTCATTCGTGGACGCGGCCCATATCAGCCGCACCGCGCAGACCGTCTGGCCATACCTGCGTTATTTCTTCGTCGGCATCTACGTCCTTTACGAGATGCGACAAAGGGAACGCTTTCTGCAGCGGGTGGAGACGGGATTTTTCATTATCATGACATTCTGGTCCCTGGACGGCATACTGCAGTTCGTCACCGGCAGGGACATCTTCGGCTACCCTTTTATCGGCAGACATTTCATCAGCGGGCCGTTTTATCCTGCAGCCACAATCAGCCACGTCCTGGCCGGGTTTGCGGCCCTCTATTTCGAATCCCTTCGCCGCCGCAGCGCCGGCCGCCTCTGGGTGTGGCTGCTGGTCATTCCCCTGTTCGTCATTGTTTTCGAATGCGGGCGCCGTTCCGTCTGGCTCATGCTGATACTGAACACCCTGGGTTACACCACCTACCACCTTGTCATGTCGCACTCCCGCCGTCTGCTGCTTCGCCGTCTGCTGGCGGGCGGCCTGGTCCTGGTGGTGATCCTCGGCATCGTACTGGCCTCGACCAAATCCTTGCAGAAGCGCGTTGACAAGACCAAGGGGCTGTTCAGCACCAACATCGAGAAGATCGACAAGGCTACTTCCCACCGGGTGGATTTATGGGAGGTCGCGTGGAAGATCTATACCCGAAATTGGATCGATGGCATCGGCCCGCGGGGCTTCAGGGACGTCTACCAAAAGTACGCCTCCAAGGACAATCAGTTCTACAAGACCGGTGAGACGCATCCGCACATGGTGATCCTGGAAATCCTCGCCGAGAGCGGAACCATAGGGCTGGCGGGTTACGTCTTTTTCCTGTACCTGCTGGTGTGGAACACAAAACGCTATTTCCACGACAAGACCTGTTTCGCCTGTTTCCTTTCCCTGTTTACCGCCTCCTTCCCGATCAACTCCCATGTGGCGTTCTACGGCGCCTACTGGTCTTCCATATTGTGGTGGATGATCATCTTTATGATAATGAACGTCACAGTAGTGAACGTGTCAAAAACCAACAGGCCTGAAATTTAAGGGAAAATGATGCGCGCCTGATTCCTGTCCCATATTAAGGCAGCGTCATATATAATGTCTATTTATACGGCTGGTGGGCGCGACAAGCAGCACATCGACGTATCCTGCTGTAAATACGTCCGTTTTTAATTCATTCAGGAGAATGATTTATGCGTTTGCACAGTAAGAATCCCGGTAAATCCGGCCACGGATTGCGTGCGCTTCTGATCGCCGCAGTGTTTGCAGCCGTTCCGCTGCTGGCGGCATGCGGCAAGTCCGGTCCCGGCAATGGAGGAGAGGCCGCCAAGGCGCCGTCGAAGTCGGAATCTTCCGGCTCCGGGTCCGGGGGCATGGGCGGCGGCATGTCCAACGGAAAGAGCGGCAACGGCGGTATGATGGGCGACCATATGAACGGCGGCGGTATGATGGGCGACCACATGAACGGCGGCACCAGCAGCACGCAAGGCAGTGCCGCTGACACCACGCAGCAGGCGGCCGGGAGCGGTGAAAATGCCACCACGGTGGCGGAAAAGTCCTCTAGCTCCGGGTCTTCCGGCGGCGCCCAGAAAGAGCAAAAACGCCCCCCCATGGACGGCTCGACGGTATATCACCGGTTCTGCGTCCTATGCCACAAGACCGGCATGAACGGCGCGCCCAAGTACGGCAACAAGCAGGCCTGGGCGCCCCGGATCGCCCAGGGCAAGGAGGCCCTGTACCACGCCGCGATCCATGGCCTGCGCGCCATGCCGGCCAAGGGCGGCATCTCCGGCCTGTATGACAGTGAAGTCAAGGATGCCGTGAATTACATGGTCAACGCCGTGGGCGGCTGGAAGGACAACAGCAAGAGCGACTGACCGCCCCGAAAGACCTTGCAATAACAAAGACGCCTGAGCGATCCTGTAAGGGATGCAAGGGCGTCTTTTTCTTTACAAGGATACGGTCATGAAAAAACTGCTTCTCCTGCTGGTGCTGATACTGACAACCGCCGGATGCCGCTACACCGCCCCGCTGGTGGTGAAGCAGGGACTGCACATTGACCCCACCGTGCTGGGCAGGTGGCAAA
>JARRRO010000291.1:0-2804 GCA_037380645.1 Gammaproteobacteria bacterium
AGATCGACGAGTTGAACTGCTGGCTGGGGGTGGTACTGGCGCAGGGACCGCCGGAGGAGATCCGGGAAAAGCTGTTGCATATACAGCACCGGCTCTTCGATATCGGCGGCGAGCTGTCCCTGCCGGGCCATGACGCCATCGACGGGGACGACATCGCCGGCCTGGAGGGATGGATCCAGCAGTACAACGAGACGCTGCCGCCGCTTAAGGAGTTCATCCTTCCCGGTGGCGGCCAGGCGGCGGCCTTCACCCACGTCGCCCGCGCGGTGTGCCGGCGCGCCGAAAGACACCTGACGGCGCTGTCGGGCACCGAAGAGGGAATCAATCCGCAGTCACTGGTATACCTGAACCGCCTGTCCGATCTACTGTTCGTCCTGGCCAGGGTGCTGACCGGCAGGGACAGCGACGGCGAGGTCTACTGGGACAGACGCCGTCCCGGCCGGACCTGATCCCGCCGATGATGCCGTTCTCCGCCGCCGGTGGTCTCCACCTGCATCCGTCCGCGCCGGAGCTCCCCGGGAGCCTGGAGCTGGCGTCCGGCATTCGCTGGCTGCGCCTGCCGCTGCCGTTCCAGCTGGACCACGTCAATGTCTGGCTGATTGGGGAGCCCGACGGCTGGACCCTGGTCGATACGGGCATTGACGCTGCCGTGACCAGAGAGGCCTGGCGGACGCTGTTCCGCACCGCCCTGGAGGGCAGACCCCTGCGCCGCGTCATCGTCACCCATTACCACCCCGACCACATGGGACTGGCGCGGTTTCTCTGGGAGGAGTTCAGACCGGAATTCGTCATGACCGGGGAGACCGAGGCGCGCGCCCGCTTCCTCCTGAAGGGAGCGGAGCCTGAACTGATCGAGGACATCGCCGCGTTCTGCCGCGCCCATGCCATCGACCGGGTGGGGCAATATACTGACTACGTTACCGGAGCGGGTTACCGGAAAATGGTGTCCGGTCTTCCCGGAGATATTACCTGTATCGATGAAGTCACAACTCTGCTCATCGGGGGCCGCGCCTGGCGGCCCATCATCGCCAACGGTCATGCCCCCGGCCACATGTCCCTGTACTGTGAAGAGCTGGGCCTGCTCATCGCGGGGGATCAGATCCTGCCGAACATCACCTGCAATATCTCTGTTCAGGCCACCAACCGCGATGAGGATGCCCTGGACGCCTACCTGGAATCCATGCACCGCTTCACCGATTTGCCCGAGGACACCGTCGTGCTGCCGGCACACGGCCGGGTCTTTTCCGGCCTGCATGCGCGCATAGACGCCATCACCGCCCACCACCGGGCCTCCCTGGACAAGGTACTGGCCATCTGCGCGGCGCCGCGGTGCCTGACGAAGGTGGCGCCACGGATGTTCCGGAGGAAGCTCGAGGGCCTGAACTACTTCCTGGGCCTGGGGGAGGCGCTGTCCCACCTCGTGTATCTGCACAATCGGGATGAAGTGGTGGTGGAGACGGTGGACAGGGTGCAGCGTTTCGCCCGGCGCTGACGGGCTATTTTTCCTCCAATTCCAGCAGTCCTCCCTTGCGCGTGATGTCCACGCCGTTGAGGATGGAGTTGCCCAGCAGGGTCATCCTGGGATAGTCGCCGTCGTGCACGGCGGCGGGGACGTCCCTGAGCACGATGTCGCCGACGGTGACCTTGGCCAGTTTCACGATATAGACCTTTTCCAGTCCGGAGGCCGTGGAGGAAAAGCCCTTCCTCCCGTCCATGCGGTAGTTGAGGCCGATACGCTCGGCCTGGTGCCGGTTCATGGCGATCATGGTGGCGCCGGTATCCACTACGAACTTGACCGGGAAGTCATTGATGCTGCCGTCGACGTAATACATCCCCTGGGCATCGGGAGCGACCACCACGCTCTTGCCCTTTGGCGGGGGAGTAAACCGGTTGATGATGCGCTGCCCCAGGGTATAGGTGCCTTTGTGCCCGTTTACTTCCAGCACTGCCTTTTCACTGTCCGCCGAGATCAAGCGTACCCCGTCCTTAGCCGGTTCGCCGGCGGACAAGACCTGGCGCCGACCGTCTATGACCACGACTGCCTTGTCCTTAAACAGGCCCACGACCTCGATTTTGTCGGCGGCCTGCACGGCGCCGGCGAGAGAGAAGGCAAGCAGCAGAGCTATCCTGAACATTTTTCAAGTTTAAGACAAAAATCCCCGCCGGTCTCGATCCGGAACTCGGCGTCAGCGGACTGTTCCACCAGGGCACGGGACCAACGGCGGGAACTGAAACATGCAGGAGTGAAACGTGAATCGTAAGTCGTAAAAACCGGAAAATGTTCGATTCACTATTTACCCGCCGGTTACAGCCGTTTTTTTGCTGCCGTTACCATACCCGTCAGCTAAAATGGCCACCCGATGAAACCCGTACTCATTTTCCGCCATGTCGACTGCGAGGGACCAGGCTACCTGCAGTCTTTCCTGAATGCTCGGCGCATCCCCACCCGCCTGATCCGTATTGACGCCGGCGAGGCCGTCCCCGATGATCCCGCACTCGCTGCCGGACTGGTGTTCATGGGCGGCCCCATGAGTGTCAATGACGACCTGGCATGGATCCATGCGGAACTGTCCCTGATCCGGGCGGCGCTGGAGCAGGGCATCCCTGTTCTTGGACACTGCCTGGGGGGGCAGCTGATCGCCCGGGCCCTGGACGCGGAGGTCGGACCCAATCCTGTACGGGAGATCGGCTGGCACCCGGTGTGGCAGACGGACAGGCCCGAAGCGGTGGAATGGTTCGGTGAGATGGAAGAGCCGCTGGAGGCTTTTCACTGGCACGGTGAGACCTTCACCATGCCCGCCGGC
>JARRRO010000292.1:0-2802 GCA_037380645.1 Gammaproteobacteria bacterium
CCGGATCCAGTGAAACGACCGGGCCATGACCGGCTCGAAACCCCTGCTCAGCTTATGTTCACCCTGAACCCCGGCATCCACCGTCGCCAGGCCGTGCTGTATACAAAACTCAATGGTTTGATAGTAGCACAACTCGAAGTGCAGGAAAGGGAGGTGCTCGCTGCAACCCCAGTGTCGGCCGAAGACGGTATCGCTGCCGAGCATGGAGAAGGCCCCGGCGATATATAGGCCCGCGCGGCGGGAAAGTATGAGCAGGGTCCGGTCCGGCAGGGTGTCGCTGAGGGAGCAGAAAAAATCCAGGGTCAGGCGGGGGTTCCCCCAGCGCCGATAGAACGTGGAACAGTAAAATTCGTGAAATACCGCCCATTGTTCGGGGCGGATCTCGCCGCCGCGCAGCACCTCGACCTCGATGCCGGCCTCCGCCACCTGCCGGCGTTCGCGCCGGATCTGCTTGCGCCGCTTTGATGAAAGACTGTCGAGAAAGTCCTGAAAGTCGCGATAGCCCCGGTTGAACCAGTGATACTGGCAGGTGAGCCGCTCCAGCAGATGTTTCCGGGCAAAGGCGGGGTGATCCGCCGCCCCGGTGAAGAGGCAGTGGAACGATGACATGCCGGTGGCATCGATGATTTCCAGGGTCCGGGTCAGCAGCGCGGCCCGGATCGCCCCGGCCCCGGGATGATCGCCGGTGAGCAGGCGCGGCCCGATCACGGGGGCGAAGGGGATGGCGGAGACCAGCTTGGGATAATAGCTGCCGCCGGCCCGTTCATAGGCATCGGCCCAGGCCCAGTCGAACACGAACTCCCCGTAGGAATTGGTCCTGGCGTACAGCGGCATCGCCCCCACCAGCCTGCCGTCGTCGAAGACGCCCAGATGGGTCGGCACCCAGCCGTGGTCGTCCAGGCAGTCGTGCCGCTCCAGTGCGAACAGGTATTCGTGGCTGACGAAGGGGTTGCTCCGGTCCGTCAGGGCGTTCCAGCCGGCGGGGTCCACTCCGGCCAGGCTGTCGAACTGCTTGACGGCGAGGGTCTCAGGCAAGGGGGTGCATCCGGGTTGCTGGCATTGATGAATAAGACATGCTGTTCTGCACCGCTGTTCCGCGGTCGGTCTCAGCGGGGACCGATGCTGATATCCTCCCCCAGCGCGCTGCTCATAGCGCGTTTCGATCCCTGCAGGGAGAACTCCGTGCGGCGGTAGTCGCCGTTCTCCAGCTTGAACCGGAACACGATGGAAATGCCGTTCATGATGGCGAGCAGGGAGGAGGAGGCGATATGGTTGTTGTTGACATAGCCGAGGGTGAAGTCCGCCCAGTTGCTGCGCATCAGACAGGGGGTATCGTTCAGGGATTGGTTTACCGGGAAGCCCCGGTCTATCTGGTAGGTGGGACAATTATCGTCGGCCAGGATCAGAAGGTGGCCGGGCAGGATGAAGCGGCCGTAGACGGTGTTCGAGGCGTCCCGGTAGATCTCCAGGCTATAGCCGTCGTTATTCCTGGTGTAGGCCACCTTGGTTTCCCCGAACCGCGATACGTTGTTGCGCATCACCGCCAGCCACTCACAGCGGGCCTTGAGGGGCAGGGCCAGGGCGACAGCCAGGAGCACCCAGCCGACAGCGCCACGTCGCCCCCTCCCTGGGGATGTAACCGTGCCTGTGTGCTGCGCCATTACTCGCATCCGGCCGCCCCTACTTGCTGTTGTCCCCGCCACGGGTATACACGGGGAAAGGCATGACATTGCCGTTTTCCACCTCGGTCACCTTGGATGACCCCTGCCTGCTCACTTCGTCGATGCGGATGATGGAATGCAGTGGGAGATAGGTCCGGGTCACGCCGCTGAATTCCGACTTCAGGTTCTCCTCCGAGGGGTCCACGACCACCGAGGTCTTCTCGCCGAAGACCAGCTTCTCGATCTCGATGAAGCCGAACATGGCGCCCTGCTGGATGTTGCGGGCATAGACCTCGTATACCTTCCCCTGACTGTGAAAGATGACCTTATAAAGCGTTTTCTTGGGCATGATATCCTCCAGGCCTGGTGACAGGGCGATGTTAGCACATGGCACGGCCGGCGGCGCATGGCGCCGCGTAGCGCCGCAGGAAATCGGCCAGACCCTGACGGTAGAGCACGCCGCTGGTCAGGAAGCCATCGTTATGCCCGCCGTGCAGGGTCAGCAGGACCTTCGGACCCGGAGCAGCGTCGTACAGGCGGCGGGCACAAGCGTAAGGGATGATCTCGTCATCGGCACTGTGCACGATCAGAATGGGCAGATGCAGTGAGCCTATCCGGTCAAGGGTGGGGTAGCGGACGCGGATGAGCAGGGACACCGGCAGGTAAGGATAGAAGCGGGCGGCCATGTCCCTGACGGAGGTGAAGGTGGATTCCAGGATCAGGGCCGCGGGCCGGGTCCGGCCGGCCAGCCACACCGCCAGCGCCCCGCCCAGGGAGCGGCCGAAGAGAACGATGCGGGAGCCAGGGATGCCGCGGATCTCGGTGAGATAGTGCCAGGCGGCGCTGGCGTCCCGGTACGTGCCCTGCTCGGAGGGCTTACCGTCGCTGCCGCCGTAGCCCCGATAATCGAAGATGAACACATTCACCCCCAGTTCGTGGAATACCTGCAGGGATTCCAGACGGTGGGAGATATTGCCGGCATTGCCGTGCAGGAACAGCAGGGTGAGGCGGGCGTCGGGGGCGGGAATGAACCAGCCGTGCAGCCGGATCCGGTCCCGGGTCTGCAGATCCACCTCCTCATAGGGCAGAGAGACGCGCGCCGGCGTGGCCACCAGCATCCGGTCCGGGAAGTAGATATAGC
>JARRRO010000293.1:0-2777 GCA_037380645.1 Gammaproteobacteria bacterium
GGAAACCCCCGGTGAGGAATCAGAGGGTAAAAGCGAGGGCGAGGCGCCCGGCGAAGCCGGCGCTGGCAATGTGATCGATTTTGAGGGTTCCGGCGACGCCGATGAAAACGAAGGCGGCCTCACTCTGGATCCGGAGGCGGACCAGGCCGCCGGCGAGACGGAAACCGCCCCGGACAGCCACCTGGCGGGCGAACTCAGCCTCGAGGAGGAGCAGCCGGAGGAGGGCGGCGAACTGTCCCTGGAGATGTCGGAGGAAACCGGGACCGGCGAGGATCAGGGCGCGTTACTGGACCTCACCATGGGTGGCGCTCCCCAGGCCGATGAGGACACCGACGAGGAGGCGGGCGAGGCCTCGGGTGGCCTATCCCTGGAACTGGAAACAGAAGAAGATCAGCCCGGCGCTGAGGCGCCGTCCCTCTCTCTCGAGAGCATCGAAGAGGGTCCCCAGGCGGACAGCGGGTCTGAACAGGAGGGCGAAGGGGGACAGGCCACGGTCTTCGTGCCCCGCTCGGCGGAGTCCGGGGAGCAGTCCGCTGAGGACGAGATGGCGACCAAGCTGGACCTGGCCAAGGCCTACGTGGAGCTGGGTGACAAGGACAGCGCCAAGAACATCCTCGAAGAGATCATCAACGACGGCAGCGAGGAACAGCGCCGGCAGGCACAGGAGTTGCTGTCCCAGGTGTCCTGATCATTGCGCCGCTGCCGGTCGTTGGCGCAAGCCTTACCACCCCGGACCGCCCGTGTTAGCGATGCGGTGACGGCCATCCCATGAGAATCGCGACAGCTATCGAATACAATGGTGCCGGTTTCAGCGGCTGGCAGAGCCAGAGCAGCGACCGCAACGTCCAGGACTGCGTGGAAGACGCCCTCGGCCGGGTCGCCGATCATCCGGTCCGGGTCCATTGTGCCGGCCGAACGGATGCGGGGGTCCATGCCCTGCAGCAGGTGATCCACTTCGATACCGATAGCGTACGGGAACCCCATGCCTGGGTGCTGGGAGGCAATGTCAACCTGCCCCCGGACGTGCGCATCCTCTGGGCGGCTGCGGTCGATGCCGAATTCCACGCCCGCTTTTCCGCGACCGGCAGGCACTATCGTTACCTGATCCTGAATCGTAACACCGCACCGGCGGTCTATCACCGGCTGGTGACGTGGGAGTGCCGGCCTCTGGACGTGGACCGGATGCGGGAAGCGGTCAGCGATCTCCTGGGCGAACACGATTTTACCTCGTACCGGGCCGTGGCCTGCCAGGCCAAATCACCAGTACGCGAGCTGCGACGGCTGGAAGTCCGGCGTCACGGCGACCTCATCAGCATCGAGGCGGGCGCCAACGCCTTCCTGCATCACATGGTCAGAAACATCGCCGGGGTGCTCATGGAGATCGGCATGGGCAGGCAGCGTCCCGGCTGGGCGCGGGAAGTGCTAGAGGCCCGTGATCGTACGGCCGGCGGCGTCACCGCCCCCGCGGACGGCCTGTATCTCACGGATGTCGAGTATCCGCCCGTGTTTACCCTGCCCAAACAGCCGGTGGAGCAGTGGCTGTTTCACCGGGAAGGGGAATGCGGCACGGGCCACGGTTTGCCTGTATGATCCTGCCGGTGGCTTGTCATTGTTTCTGACCCAGGCGTCATGGCTCGAATCAGGGTGAAAATCTGCGGCATCACGCGCCCCGAGGACGGTGTCAGCGCCGCCCTGGCCGGGGCCGACGCCATCGGCCTGAACTTTTACCGGCCCAGTCCCCGGGCGGTGGGTATTGAGACGGCGCTGGCGATAGTCCGGGTGCTGCCGCCCTTTGTCACCCGGGTCGGCCTGTTCGTGGACGCCGGCAGGGACGAGATCACGGACGTACTGAACAGTATCCCCCTGGATATGGTACAGTTTCACGGTAGCGAGACGCCGGCCGAGTGCGATTCCTACGCCATGCCGTACATCAAGGCGATCAGGATGACTGATGGCGTCGATCTGCACGAGCAGGCGGCGCTTTACCGCGGCGCCGCGGCCCTGCTGGTGGACGCCCACGTGGCGGGACTGGCCGGAGGGACCGGGCAGACGTTCGATTGGGACAGGATCCCCGCCGATCTGGACAAGCCCCTGATTCTGGCGGGGGGGCTGACCGCCGAAAACGTGCTGCAGGCCGTCTCCCGGGTCAGGCCGTATGCGGTGGACGTCAGCGGCGGGGTGGAATCGAGCAAGGGGATCAAGAGCAGGGACAAGATCCGCGCGTTCATCAATAAGGTGGATTCCTATCGTCATGAATAACCGGGACCGTCTGATGTCGTTGATCGCGAAATACAAGCTGGAGCGGCGCGAAATCGCCGACCTGGTCCGGGTCGGTCGCGAAACCGTCGATCACTGGCTGCTGCCCGCAGATTCGAGGCATCACGAGGAGATCCCGGACATGGCGATCGAATTGTTGGAATTGAAACTCGGGGCGAGACCCCTGCAAACCCGGCGGGGCGGCCGGTGACTGCCCGCCCGGGACGACTTAACGGAAACCTGCCGAATATCTATGAGCTGGCTTAAAAAACTGCTGCCCACCCGGATCAAGACCAACGGCGCGCCCCGGCGCACCGTTCCCGAGGGAGTCTGGACCAAGTGCCCCAGCTGCAACGCGGTGCTGTACCGCGCCGAATTGGCCCGGAACCTGGAGGTCTGCCCCAAGTGCAGCCACCACATGCGCATCACCGCCCGGGAACGACTGGATCAGTTCCTGGATCCGGAGACGCGGCAGGAAATCGGCGACGATATCAGGCCCGTGGACAAACTCCGGTTCCGGG
>JARRRO010000294.1:0-2760 GCA_037380645.1 Gammaproteobacteria bacterium
GACGCAGCGAAGGGGCCCTGCTGCTGGCCGGTTTCATCGCCTATCAGACCTGGCTGTTTTTGGCGGCGACAAGCTGACAGGCACTCATTACAATTACTGTTTTGACAGTCAACCACGCTCACGGGAACCATGCCAGACCAGACCGAGAAGGAAAAACTGCTGCAGTTGGGACGGGCCGTTGTCGAGACGGAGACGGAGGCCGTCACCGCCCTGCTGGCCCGCATCAACGAGGACTTCTACCAGGCCTGCCGGCATATCCTGGACTGCGGGGGCAGGACCGTGGTCACCGGCATGGGCAAGTCCGGCCACGTGGCCAGGAAGATCGCCGCCACCCTGGCCAGCACCGGCACCCCGGCCTTTTTCGTGCATCCCGGCGAGGCCGGTCATGGCGACCTGGGGATGATCACCCAGAAGGACGTGGTCATGGCCGTGTCCAATTCCGGCGAGACCGACGAGATCCTCACCCTGCTGCCGGTGATCAAGCGCCTCAACGTGCCGCTCATCGTCCTCTCCGGCAATCCCGTCTCCACCCTGTCCCGCGCCGCCAGCGTCCACATCGACGTCGGCGTCGCCCGGGAGGCCTGCCCCCTGGGGCTGGCGCCCACAGCCAGCACCACCGCGGCCCTGGTCATGGGCGACGCCATCGCCATCGCCCTCCTGGAGGCGCGCGGTTTCAGCAAGGAGGATTTCGCCCTGGCCCATCCCGGCGGCTCCCTGGGCCGGCGCCTGCTGCTCCGGGCTTCGGACATCATGCATACCGGCGCCGGCATACCGCGGGTGCAGACCGGCACCAGTCTGGTGGACGCACTCATGGAGATGACGGCCAAAGGCCTGGGCACCACGGCCGTGGTGGACGGCGGCAACCGGCTTATGGGGATCTACACCGACGGCGACCTGCGCCGCACCCTGGACAGCGGCCTGGATATAC
The DNA here is from genome assembly GCA_037380645.1 of Gammaproteobacteria bacterium. Classification (GTDB taxonomy): domain Bacteria; phylum Pseudomonadota; class Gammaproteobacteria; order Eutrophobiales; family Eutrophobiaceae; genus JBBDSH01. The sequence continues at coordinate 929 of JARRRO010000294.1, forward strand.
ATAAGGTCACCATCGACGACGTCATGACGGAGAACTGCAAGACTATCAACGCCACGGCCCTGGCGGCCGAGGCCCTGCGCATGATGGAGGAATACAAGATCAACGCCCTTTTGGTGGTGGACGAGGACAACACCCTGAACGGCGTCCTGAACATGCATGACCTGCTGCGGGCCCGCGTGGTCTGAGCCGGCCATGGACGAGATCCTTAACAAGGCCGCCGCCGTCAGACTGGCGGTGTTCGACGTGGACGGGGTGCTCACGGACGGCCGCCTGATCCTCGGCAGCGGCGGCGAGGAACACAAGTCCTTCCATGTTCATGACGGCCTGGGCCTGGTGCTGCTGCAGAAGGCGGATATCCGGGTGGCGGTGATCTCGGCCCGGGCCTCGCCGGTGGTGGCGGAGAGGATGGCGTCTCTGGGGATCGAATACGTCTACCAGGGCCGTGAAGACAAACGCGAGACTCTGGATGGCCTCATGCGGGACCTGGGCATCGCTCCCGCCCAGACCATGTACGTGGGCGATGACCTCCTCGACCTGCCGGCCATGAAGGCGGTGGGCCTGGCCGTGGCGGTGGCCGACGCCCACCCCTTCGTGGCGGAACATGCGGACTGGGTCACCCGCAGGGACGGCGGCCGGGGGGCGGTACGCGAGGCCTGCGAACTGCTGCTCCGGGGACAGGGCCGGCTGGACCGGATGTATCGGGAATACCTGGGTTGAAGCCATGATGCCGCCGCGTCCATTCATTTCGCCGGCTGGAAACCGCCCGTGATCCAGCGCATCCTTATCCTCACCCTGCTCGCCGCCGCCGCCCTGGGCAGCGCCTGGATGATGAACCGGATGGGCGCGACGGGGTCTGAAGGGAAAGCGCCCGGCAGACAGGACCCGGACTACTACATGCAGGATTTTACCTCCCTGTCCATGCGCGACGACGGGACGCCCAAGGACAAGCTGCAGGCCCAGTACATGGCCCACTACCCGGACAAGGACACGACCGAACTGACGCAGCCGAAGCTGGAGGTCTTCCGCCGTGACGATACCCCCGTCTACGTCACCGCCGACAAGGCCTGGGTCACCTCCAACGATAACGTTATCCTGCTCAAGGGCAAGGTCAGATTATGGCAAAACGACGCCGCCGGCGAGCGGTCCCTGGAGGTGAAAACCAGCCAGGCGCGGGTGCTGATGAAGGAGGAATACGCGGAAACGGACAAATATGCGACTATAACCACCAAGCGGGCAACCATTACCGGCACCGGCATGAAGGCCTATTTGAAGGACAGCCGGCTTGAAGTCATCAATCATGATAAGACGATCATTAAACCGAAACCGGAAACTTGAGATCCTGCTGGGCCTGATCCTGCTGTGCCTGACCCCCGCGGCTCTGGCCCTGTCCACGGACAAGGACCAGCCCATACAGGTGGAGGCGGACTCGGCGCAACTGGACAACAAGAACAACGTCAGTGTCTACACCGGCAACGTGATCCTCACCCAGGGCAGCATCCGCATGACCGGGGACAAGATGACGGTGTACAACACCGAGGACGACAAACTGGACACCCTGATCATGGAAGGGCATCCCGCCACCTACCGCCAGTTGCCAGACAAAAGCAAGGTCTACGACCAGGCCGAGGCCAAGACCCTGAAATACTACGAACTCAAGAACATGGTGATACTGATCGGCGACGCGGTGGTGAAGCAGAAAAACTTTTCCATAAAGGGCGAACGAATTGAATACGATACCAAGATGAACAAGGCGAAGGCGGAAAGCGCCGCCCAGGCGCCCGGGGGCGGCGTGGAGAAAAAGGAACGGGTCAGGGTCATCCTGAAGAGCAAGA
>JARRRO010000295.1:0-2756 GCA_037380645.1 Gammaproteobacteria bacterium
AGCTGATCATCGACGTGGACTTCATCACCGTGCGCCGGAACATCTGGCGCTTCGCCGCCAGCGCCAGTGTCGACGGAAAAATCGTGGCCTCGAGCGAACTGCTGACCACAATCGCGGTACCTGACTCTTGATCGATTCCAGTGCCATCATCGACGAGGGTGCCCGGATTGGCCGCGACGTGGAAATCGGTCCCTACAGCATTATCGGGCCCGGCGTGGAGATCGGCGAGAGGACACGCATCGCGGAACACGTGGTGATCCGCGGGCCGACCCGGATCGGCAAAGACAATCGCATTTTCCAGTTCTGCTCCATCGGTGATGATCCCCAGGATAAGAAGTTCGCGGGGGAGTCCGAATCGCGGCTGGAGATCGGCGACGGCAATACCATCCGCGAATACTGTTCCATCAACCGCGGCACGGAAGGCGGCGGCGGCGTGACGCGGCTGGGCGACGACAACTGGATCATGGCCTACGTTCATATCGCCCATGACTGCTTCATCGGCAACCACACCGTGTTTGCCAACAATGCCACGCTGGCCGGCCATGTATGCATCGACGATTACGCCATCCTGGGCGGCTTCACCGGTGTCCACCAGTTCTGCCGCATCGGCAGTCACAGTTTTTCCGCCATCGCCTCGGTCATCGTCAAGGATATTCCCCCTTACATCATGGTCTCCGGCAACACCGCCGTGCCCAGCGGCCTGAACCGGGAGGGCTTGAACCGCCGCGGTTTCAGCCGGGAAGGCATAGATGCGCTGAGAAAGGCCTACAAGACGGTGTACCGCGATGGTCTTCTTCTCAAGGACGCCCTGGAGCAGTTGGAACCAGCCTGCGCCGACAGCGAGGAAGTCGCGCGCTTCGTCGAGTTTATCCGTAATTCCGACCGCGGCATCGTTAGATGATTCAACTATGAAATAATAGAGATCTCGCAAAGACGCAAAGGCGCTAAGAATAGATGTAATATATTAGTTTGGGAGAACGAGTTTGATACGTGCAGAGGGAGATGCACTATGACGGAGAACGAAATAGGGAAGTATCTGATAGATCTTTCAATTCAATTGCATCGTAAGCTGGGTCCAGGCCTGTTGGAAATTGTATATGAAACAATTCTGGCTTATGAACTGAATCTGCGTGGAATACAAGTTGAACGGCAGAAGCCAATAGCAATCAAATACAATAAAATCAAATTTGACGAAGCATTCAGGATAGATTTATTTCTTGATGGTAAAGTTATCGTTAAAATCAAATCAGTAGAAAAGCTGAATTATTTTCATAAAAAGCAAGTTCTTACATATCTTCGTCTGACTGAATGCAAACTTGGCTACTTGTTGAATTTCAGTGAACCATTAATGAAAAACGGCATTGTTCGAATTGTTAATCAGCTTGACGAACAGGGATATTGATCTCAGGGCTGCTTTTATCCTTGCAAGAGAGATCTTAGGTATATGAATGTATCTTGCAGGGACGCAAGGGGTAAAAAAAGAGTTATCAAAACAGTATTAAAATCTTGGCGTCTTTGCGCCTTGGCGAGAACAAATAAAAGTGGAGACAAACTAGGGCACATGCGCATCGGTATCGTCGCGGGTGAAATGTCGGGAGATTTTCTGGCGGCCGGCCTGATCCGCTCCCTGCGGGCCCGGCTGCCGGACCTGCAGGTGGAGGGCATAGGCGGTGAGCAGATGCGGGAGGCGGGCTGCACCCTGCTTTATCCCCTGGACAGGCTGGCGGTGATGGGCCTGGTGGAGGTATTGGGTGCTTACGTCCCGCTGTTGCGGCTGCGCCGGCGCCTTGCCGAGCGGTTTCTCGGGGATCCCCCGGATCTCTTCATCGGCGTGGACGCCCCGGATTTCAATCTGGGGCTGGAGGAGAAGCTGCGCCGCAACGGCGTGCCCACCGTGCACTACGTCAGTCCCTCCGTCTGGGCATGGCGGCGCTACCGGCTCGGCAAGATCGCCCGGGCCGTGGACCTGATGCTGGTCCTGTTTCCCTTCGAGCAGGAGTTTTATGAACGGCAGGGCATTCCGGCCGCATGCGTGGGCCATCCCCTGGCCGACCGGTTTCCCCTGGTGCCGGACCGGGCGGCGGCGCGGCGGCGGCTGGGCCTGCCGGAGGACGGGACCCTCATCGCCATGATGCCCGGCAGCCGCCGCCGGGAACTGGCGTCCCTGCTGCTGCCCATGCTGGATACGGCCCGGTGGTGCCTGGCTGAACGGCCCGGCCTGGCCTTCCTCAGCAGTGTGCTGACGGAGCAGATGGCGCAGCAGGTGCGCGCCGCCGGGACGGATCTGCCCCTGACGGTGTACCGGGATGAAACCGAGGCGGTGCTCACCGCGGCCGATGCGGTGCTGCTGGCCTCGGGGACCGTGACCCTGGAGGCCATGCTGCTGAAACGGCCCATGGTGGTGACCTACCGGGTCAACTGGCTTACTTACCTGCTGTTGCGGCGGCTGGTGCGGGTCGGGCACGTGGCCCTGCCCAACATCCTCTGCGGGCGGGAAGTGGTGCCGGAATACCTGCAGCGGGACGGCGTGCCGGAGAAAATGGGACCGGCACTGCTGAACTGGCTGGATAATCCCGGCAAGGTCGGGGAGCTGGAGGCGGAGTTCGGGACCGTGCACCGGCAATTGCGTCGCGACGCCAGCAACACCGCCGCCGAGGCCATTATCTCGCGGTTCGGATCGCCATGAACAATGCGGCGGGACCCCGGCCCGGCACAGGCCTGTATCTGGAGGGCTGCGTCGAAGGCGGGCTCGAGCT
>JARRRO010000296.1:0-6169 GCA_037380645.1 Gammaproteobacteria bacterium
GCTTTGGCGGCAATAGGATCGAAGTGCGCTCGACCCACGACAGCCAGGGGTCTACCATCACCCTGTGGTCAGGCGAAGGTGCCGATGAGGTTATCGTCACTGAGACCGACCCGATCTCGCTGGTCATTCACGGTGAGGCGGGCAATGACATGATTAACGCGTCCGTGGTGGAGACCGACCTGATCCTCACGGGCGACGGCGGCGACGACATCATCATCAGCGGCGCCGGCGACGATACTGTGACGGGCGGCTCGGACAATGACACGCTGGTGGGTGGTTCGGGCGACGATACTCTCTCCGGCGGCGCCGGCGACGACCTTTATGTGTTCGCAGACGGCTGGGGCAATGACACGATCCTGGAGGAGGCGGAGGAAGGCGACGACACTCTGGACTTCTCGGCGGTTACGGCCGGCCTGACGATCCAGCTGGGCAGCATCACGGTTACAGACGGAACGAACAGCGCGACGCACAGCGGCGACAACGTGGAGCACGTTGTGAGCGGCAGCGGCGGCGGTACACTGGTCGGACCCGACAGCCCCAACATCTGGCACATTACGGACCACAACGCCGGGGACCTGAACGGCACCTTTTTATTCTCTAATGTGGCGAACCTGACCGGCGGCGCGGACACCGACCGCTTTATCTTCAGCGACAACAGGGGCATGAGCGGGCTCATCGACGGCGCAAACGGGGTCAACACCCTGGACTACAGTCCCTACAGCACCCGGGTCGAAGTCGATTTGAGCGCCGGTGCGGCTACCGGGACAGGGACAATCGCCAACATCCGGGATGTCGCCGGCGGTTCGTCCCACGACTACCTGGTCGGTGACGGCCAGGACAACGTGCTCAGCGGCAGCGCCGGCGACGACGACCTGGTGGGCGGCCTGGGCGACGACACGCTCCGGGGCGGTGAGGGGCACGACATTCTGGTGGCCGACGCCGGTCGGATCCTGCGCGCCTATAACGAGGACGGCAGCCCGCGGCTCGCTGTGCAACCCGGACCCGGAGCTGGCACAAAAGATTTTCGGAGCGGATCTACTGGTGTTGACCGGGGCCTTTAACCCTGACGGCAGCAAGATTCTGAACCCCGACAATGGCGCCTGGGATACCGATCTTTACCTCATCGACCTGGTGGATGCCAACCATGACACGTTAGACGGCGGCGCCGGCGAGGATGTGATCTTCGGACAGCGGGGAAGCGATACGCTTTATGGCGGCGATGATGCCGACCTGATCTTCGGCGACGGGGCCGGCAACCTGGCGCCCTTTGAGACCGACATGCCGCAGATCGTTAACGGCATCCGGTTGATCGGGATTGCAGACGGGGCCGATGTGCCGATTACCCTGCAGCAAGGCGGGAATGTCATCACCGCGCCGGTGAATCTCTTGCCCGATGAGCTGACCTTCTCTAAACCGCACATCGAGTTTGTCTCGGATGGGGTGCCGGAGTTTGAGGCCCTGGCCGGGAACAGCGCGCTTCAAAGGACCGACGGGGCCTCCGTGGTGCCCTACATGACGGTCGTACCCGATGGGGTGCATCACACCGACATGCTGCCCGGCAATGAGACCATCGACGGCGGCGGCGGGGATGACCTCATCTTCGGGGATAATGCGATCTTCTACGCGCCCATGGAGACAGGGCTCAAGCGCATCGACGATGCCCTGGAGGATGTGAGCGGGCAGCTGGTGGATACGCTGCAGCATCTCAGGCACGTGGCGGTGGATTTCGACGTCTTCGAGCACACCCTCCTGGGTGTTGACCAGCCTGAGTTGATCGAAATCGGCAACGACACCATCCACGGCGGCGGCGGCAACGACACCATCATCGGCGATAACGGCACCCTCATCGCACCGGCCACCCTCCGTCAGGGGCTTGGCCTGGACGGGGATCTGGAGACGGATGCCCTTGCGCTCTTTAACTTTGTCCGCGATGTGGCGTGGGTGGCCGCGGACTTCAACTTTGTGGCGGCAGAAGCGCACGGGCAAATAATTAAAGCACAGGTTGACGACGCCATTGAAAACAACCCGAAACAGAAAAAGCCTAAAAAGAGCGAACTGATCGATCTGGGGCTGAGGGACCTGGTTTTGCAGTCGGACATGATCTACGGGGATGCCGGGGATGACCTTATCATCGGCGACAACGCCCTGATTATCACGCCGGCGGCAGCCTCGAAGGCGTTCATGAAAGAGGCCGGCAATCCCCTGGACGTGGACAAGAAGGCGCTCCGGGATGTCGAAAAGGCCCTGGACCATGAGGACTGGCATCGGGACTGGCTCCTTAAGGACCACATCCGGCATGACCACGACGACATTGACAGGCGTTTTCCGAAGCACAAGGATCAAGACCTGATCCGCTACCGTCCCGGCTATGACTACGCGGTGGGCAACGACACCCTTGAAGGCGGTGCGGGCGATGATCTGATCATCGGCGACAGGGGGGTGGTGGTACAACCCGGTATCCTTGAGAGCCCCATCACAAAAAAGCACGCCGGGGACCTGAACCATGGGGTTGACCAACTCTTGAAAGCTGCGGATGATCTCACGAGAGACCCGTTTGCTGAAAGCCACGATAGACACCACCATGGCACCAGGGACGGCGGTTGGGACTGGGGCGGCAGCGACGGCGGCAGCGACGACGATTTTGACCACACCATCCAGAAGGGCAATGATGTCATCAATGCCGGCAGCGGCGACGATGTGGTCTTTGGCGACAGCGCGGTGGTAAGGCCCGTATTTACCGCCGCAGACAGCACCGCTGAAGTGCGCTACGTGGTACGGCCGGACAAGGACTGGGGCGGCAGCGACGGTGACGGGAGAAGCGGCGCTGACGTGATCCTGGGTGGTGAGGGCAACGACATTCTCTTCGGCCAGCAGGGGGAGGACACCCTGGACGGTGGTGACGGTGACGACATCCTGTATGGCGGCAGCGGTCACAATCACCTGGATGGGGGTCCCGGGAAAGATAAGCTCAAGAGCGGCGGCAGTGATTGGGGCAGTGACGGCGATATCGACGTGACCAATACCATGCGGAATCCTTGGCTGCAGCAGTTTCTGCTGGACGTGGAGGTTGCCCGTAATGACCTCGATCCAAACAGTTCGCTGGGGCTGACGTTCAAGGAAAGGGGCCACAAGGGCTGGGGCAATGACGACCACTGTGACGGTGGCAGTGATGCAGGCAGCAATGGGTAATGCAAAAGTACCTACCAAAGTCAAAGAAGAAAAAATGAACAAAGGAGAAGGTATCTGGGTAAACTGCACTGAGGCAATGGCATTGGAATAGATCGCTGATATGGGAAATAACCTCGGGTTTACGGATGAAATCTCAGGTTTTACACTTGATAATCAGATAAAGAGCAGGTATAAGCAAATAGAGTTATAAAAGATTTTCCCCGTTATTTACTAAAACAAACGAAACCGCCGCCTGATAGATTGGATCGGTCAGGTTGATCACTATTATCGAAGATCGGAGGCGAAAGTGCTAATGCCCGTGTTATGGAAGCATTGAACTCCCCAGAGTGAGGAAATTTTGCAGGCAAAAAAGCACTTCCTTTGCTGATCTTTGTTGAACATCTAACATGCAGTCCAGCAGAATTCCCGTCTATCCCATTGTTCCCCATGGCCGCGGGCGCTACTACCCGTTGGCGCTGGGTATGATTCATTCCTTCGCGCGAGTTTTCAAAGATGGAAAGCTCGAAAGCGCATTGTTCCTTGCTCCGCGCTGGCGCATCATGAAATTGGTCTCGGCGCGGAATACCGCACCAGGAAATTGGCTGTTTACTGATTATTTGTGGTCGATACAGCGCAATCTCGAAATATCACAGACGATCAAGGAAAGCGATCCGCGGAATATCACCATCCACGGTGGCCCCAGTGTCCCGAAAAATGCGGCAGCCTGTGAGCGCTTCCTCAGCGCAAATCCCCACGTCGACATCGCCGTGCGGGGGGAGGGTGAACTGACCTGTGCCGAACTGCTCGATCATCTAGCGGACACCTGGAGAAACAATGCGGACTGGAGAGTCGGAGTCGATTGGATTAACGGGATTTCGTTCCTCGCTGAGCGGAACGGCGTGCGGGAAATGATCCAAACCCCGGACCGCGCCCGGCTGAAGGATCTCGATCTGCTCCCTTCCCCCTACCTGGACGGCACTTTCGACCGGTGGCTGTCACCCGATATGAAGTTGGCAACAGTCGAAACCAATCGCGGCTGCCCTTATGGTTGCACCTTTTGCGACTGGGGTTCCGCCACGCTGCAGAAGATCAACACATTCGATATCCAGCGTGTGAAGGATGAAATCACCTGGATAGCGAAGAACGGAATGGAAATTCTCTTTATTGCCGATTCCAACTTCGGCATTTTTGATCGTGATTTGGAGATTGCCGAACACGTGGGTGAAATGCGCAGGCGCTACGGTTTTCCGCGGGAAGTTCAGGTTTCTTATGCGAAGAATGGTAATGCCCGGATAGCCGACATCGTTCGCGCAATGGTTTCTGCGGGCGTGTATACGCAGGGTATCATCTCAATTCAGACCGCTGACCAAAACGCCTTACGCGCCGTTCGGCGGACGAACATTCGCACTGAAAACTATCGAAAACTTGCGCAGGTCTTTCGCGAGCAACGGCTTCCAATCTCGACCGATCTTATGATCGGCCTCCCCGGGGCGACGATAGAGTCCTACAAGAGCGAGCTCCAGTATTTCTGGGATGAAGACATTCCGGTGAAGACATATCCCACGATGCTCCTACCCAATAGTCCGATGGCAGAGCCGGCCTACGTGAAAGAGCACGGTATTCGGGTTGATGAACACGACGTCGTGGTGTCCACGGCGACCATGAGCGAAGCGGACATGCGCGAAGCACAGGATCTGCGGCATTTGTACGAATTGGCCGAAAAAGCCTCACTTCTACGCTATATCCTGCGTTTTCTTCAGTGGGAATATGGCATTCCTGCCATGGAGTTTTTGCATCGGTTACTGCGCCAGATCAAGGCCAAACCGGAAGATTTTCCGGATTACCTCAGCACCTATGAACGTTGGGGACACCTCGACCGGAGCTTAATTGCGGTGTTCGACAATCCCGATACATTTTATGATTCGATCTGGCGTTTTGCGCCCGAAGTTTTGAAACTTCCCGTCGACACGGACGCTGCCAAAGCAGTGTGGCAACTGAATGCCGCGGTCGTCCCGCGCCGGGGTCGGCGTTATCCAATCGAGGTGGAGTCACATTATGATTTCGTCGATTATTTCGGAAATTGCATCGCACCCGCGCCGGATGAAACCAGGCGCCTGCGCATTGCCCGTCCCGCGATCCGCTTCGAGGTCGGCGATCCGGAAGGTTATGCAGACATGGATCTCGGAAAGGTTTATCTGTTCACGAACTCCTTGAGATATTTCGAACTGGACTGGCCTGCCAGGCGGGTTTTCAAATCTGCCGCGTTCCACGAAGCCGCTTTCTAAAAGCTTCTTTGTCTCAGAGTCCTCCCGCCTCAAATCAGGATGTTCCCGGACACCGCCTTCGGGATGTCCGGCTTTCATCAGATATGAACTGTAGACGCCTTCCTCGTCTAAATCAGAGAAAGGCTTTGGGTACGCGATCCCAGAAGTTTACCATCAGACTGATGCGCCGGCCTTCAAACTCCCTAATACAGTGCAGGCGATTGCCGGGAAAGACTACGAGACGATTCTCTACTGGATACACTTGGTCGGCCGTCTTCCCCGAGTCGTCCGAATTGAGGGCAATCGCGCCCCCTAAACCGTTGATGACATCGGTGCCGGACAGATAGAGGACCGTTCCAATCACAGGGGTAAGCAGCACACCCTCTTCCTCAAATAGCAACTCGTCTTTGTCTTGGTGCCACGGCAAGCTGTAATTGTAATTACCCCGCCATTCGTACCCGATGCAGTTCAAATCGAATAATCCGTAAAGCCGTCTCGATGTGTAGTTAATGTATTCGTGAACCGGTAACGTAAGGGTCTTCCCGTTCCACCAATTGTGCCGCTTTGATTGAGGAAGCCTTCTCTTTTCCTCGAAATCCCTCCTGGCAGTCTCGTACAACTGCTCAAGTAAACTGGGATCAGACACCCAGCCATCGAATACTGTCAATTCGGGAAGAATCATCTTCGCACAGTCATCCTCCTATCCGATCGAGTACATGACGAGGTCACTCATCTTG
>JARRRO010000296.1:6253-6990 GCA_037380645.1 Gammaproteobacteria bacterium
ATCATTAATACCCCTGACCGCCGATTACTTTTACTTGTTAGAATGCCACTTCCAATGGGGATAAATTCCCTTGAGTTTTTCGATATATTCTTCTATCTTTGGGGTCAGGTGATCCCAGGTGACCGACAAATCTACCTGGGAGCCCAATCTTCGGTAAATGGAGTTTTCATTTAACGTGGTAACTCTATTTTCCAAATTGATCTTCAATCCCTTCGGCGGGGGGCCTATGTCTTTCAGCCGTTCCAGTTCCTCCACCGCACAACGAAAAAAATCTCCCGAATCAAGCTCATAGGTAATAAAATATTCAGGCGTCCAGTTATTGTTTATCTCGATGTATTCAGTGATCGTATCGCTGTTTCTGATGATCGAGAACGTGTTTTTTCTGGAGTTCCGGTATGATCCAAACCCAATAACGGAAGGCTGCGGTTCGCCACAGCGCACAACCTTCGCCGCCTCATCAAGCGTGTCTAAAAATGGGAAAATTTCTCTACGGTAGATGTCAATCGGTACATCGTTTCTGACATACCGGAAGCATTTCCTGGTTTTCTTGAAATTCACCGAAGGTTCGCCCCTGTCGCTCCCTTCCCAATAGTATGCCTCAGGCAGGGCAGATCCGAAGATCAACTCGAAGAATCTCTCTGTGTCCTCAGTGTTACTTATCAGGTCATAGTTCAGCTGCAGGCTCATCACATCCGGTTCAAGCCGGCTCACCAAATCAAGGTCCCTGTGGAAGATCT
>JARRRO010000297.1:0-3321 GCA_037380645.1 Gammaproteobacteria bacterium
CAGAAAGTGAACGACGCCAGCCCGCCGCCGAACAAACGCGTCTGGCAGGTGCGCTGCACGACGTAGTAGGACGTCGCGAACAACGCACAGCCGCCGAAGGCGAAGATGACGGCATTGGTGTGCAGCGGCCGCAGGCGGCTGAACGTCAGCCACGGTGTATTAAAGTTAAGCTGTGGCCAGATCAGCTGTGAGGCGATCAATACGCCCACGAGCATACCGACGATACCCCAGACCACCGTCATAATGGCGAACTGGCGTACCACCGTGTAGTTGTATGTGGTTTGCCTCTCCATCGGGCCCCTCCCTACCGGGTTGTTGTGAACTTGTTGGTCACGGTCGAAGGACGTATGCGGCGCCGCCGCGGTCCTGGACCATAGAACGAACACCTCGAGGCGTTCGAGGTATCCGTACTGCGGTTACCGGGCTGGTGTCGGCGCCGCGATGGGTGGAGGCCCCTGGCCGACGTCGGCGCCGCCGGCGGAGCTGGTCTTGGTGCTCATCAGAGTCTCTCCTGTTGCATATAACGCACTGTTTATTATGAAAAATACGTCAAATCCCACAAACACTTCAGCGCAGCCTAATATGCAGACAATGGCAGCCGCAGGTGTTGACGCAGGTCAATAAAAACGCGATTCCGAATGGGCACAAACCGCGGGCCAGGAACGCCCGCCGGGCAGAGAGGTCCGTGTGTGGTAACGAGGGAGGGGTGGCCCGGCGTCAACCGGAGCCGGGATTCCTGGCGCGCGCGGGGTTGCTTCCACCGCCAGGCCCAGGTAATTGCCGATGTCGTTGCGCGACATGCTGAGGTGGAACTCCTGGGCCGAAAACCCGCGCTCCTTGAAGCGGGCCGAGAGGCTGACCAGCAGGGTAGCCAGTCGCTCCTCCGCGGTGCGCTTGCCCAGCAACATCAGCAGCTCCTGATCGCGCAGGATCTCCTTGCTCATGAGCCGCAGCAACTGGTGGCGCAGGCTCGGCAGGTGCCCGGAGAGCTCTTCGAGGCGGTCGAACGGGATCTCACAATAGCTGGTGGTCTCGAGGGCGCGGGCGGCGCAGGGATGATGCTCCGAGACGATGGCATCCAGGCCCACCAGCTCGCCCGGCAGGTGAAATCCGGTGATCTGTTCCTGGCCGGTATCGCTGATGGTGTAGGTTTTGAGGGACCCCGAGCGCACTGCGTAGATGGACCGGAATCCTTCTCCCTGGTTGAACAGATGCACGCCGCGCTTGAGCGGGCGACTGCGGTGAATGATCTTCTCCAGCCGGTCCAGGTCCACGCCGTCGATGCCGATGGGCAGGCACAGCTGATGCAGCATGCACTGCTTACAGGCAACCTTGATCTGGGACAAGTTTACAATCTTATCGGCGTTGCGCTGCGCCATAGGTTGAATCCGTACGGTAGTAGCCGGGGGAGCCGTTCATTATTTGAGCAAATTCATGAACATGAATCAATGGCAATCTTCAGATGGTAATGTCACCGGTAGGAGGTTTTTCACATTAAAACCAGGCCGTTGCCCAATTTCGGTTTTATCTCCGCGGGCTTCCAGGTATTCTATGGGAAAACCCGGCTGCGTGCGCCGCCTTGCGGTTTGCAATTACGGCGATTCCAATCCATGTCCCAACGCACAGCGAACATCAGCCGCGACACGCTGGAGACCCAGATTCGTGTCCGCATAAACCTGGATGGCAGTGGCCGCGGGATCTTCGACACCGGCATACCCTTTCTGGAGCACATGCTCGATCAGGTGGCACGCCACGGCCTGATCGACCTGGAGGTCGCCGCCAAGGGTGACCTGCACATCGATGCGCACCATACGGTGGAGGATATCGGTATCAGCCTGGGCCAAGCGGTGCGTGAGGCGTTGGGCGACAAGAAGGGCATCCGCCGTTACGGACACGCGTATGTGCCGCTGGACGAGGCCCTGTCGCGGGTGGTCATCGACTTTTCCGGCCGGCCGGGGCTCGAATTCCATGCGGCGTTTCCGCGCGCCCGCATCGGCGAATTCGATGTAGATCTATTCCATGAGTTCTTTCAGGGTTTTGCCAATCATGCCCAGGCGACACTGCATGTCGACAACCTGCGCGGGGCCAACGCCCACCACGTCGCCGAGACGGTGTTCAAAGCGTTCGGTCGGGCCGTGCGCATGGCCGTGGAAGCCGATCCGCGCATGCAGGGAATCCTGCCATCTACCAAAGGCAGTCTCTGAAGCGACGGGAGGCGTCGTCTTCGCTACGAGGAACCATTCCCAGACGAGTTCGCCAGCATGTCTTCCCTCGCAGTGATCGATTACGGCATGGGCAACCTGCGCTCCGTGTCCAAGGCGCTGGAGCATGTGGCGCCCGGGCTCCGCGTGGTCGTCACCGATGACCCGGCGCGGATCCGGGCGGCCGCACGGGTCGTTTTCCCCGGCCAGGGTGCCATCGGTGACGCCATGGTCGAGATCCGGCGCCTGGGCCTCGGGGACGTGCTGCGCGAGGTGATGGCCGACAAGCCCTTTCTCGGCGTGTGCCTGGGGCTGCAGGCGCTGTTCGAGCACAGCGAGGAGGACGGCGGCACCGACGCTCTCGGGCTGTTCCCGGGCGCCGTGCGCCGGTTCCCCGAAGGGTTGCGCGACGGCGAGTCCGGCGAACGGCTCAAGATCCCCCACATGGGCTGGAACCAGGTCCGGCAGGCCCCGCGCGAGCACCCGCTTTGGCGCGGGATCGACCAGGGCAGCCGCTTTTATTTCGTGCACAGCTACTACGTGGACACCGCCGACCCGGCGATAGTCGCCGGCACCACCCGTTACGGACTGGAGTTCGTGTCCGCCGCAGGGCGGGACAACGTCTTCGCCGTGCAGTTTCATCCGGAAAAGAGCCAGCATGCCGGCCTGCAGTTGCTGCAGAATTTCACCCGTTGGGACGGCCAGGCCTGACCTCGGAACCGGAACCCGATTTGACCGCTGCATCGATGAGGAAATTCCAATGCTGTTGATACCAGCCATTGATCTCAAGGACGGAAAATGCGTGCGTCTGCGTCAGGGGCGCATGGACGACGAAACGGTATTCTCGGATGATCCGCTGGCCATGGCGGAGCGTTGGGTGAGTGCCGGCGCGCGGCGCCTGCACATCGTCGATCTCAACGGTGCGGCGGCCGGGCGGCCGGTCAATTCCGCGGTAATTCAGCGCATCGCCGAGGAGTTCCCCGACCTGCCGGTCCAGGTCGGCGGCGGCATTCGCGACGAGGACACGGTGCAGGCATACCTGGACGCCGGCGTTCAGTACGTCATCATCGGCACCAAAGCGGTGACCGCGCCTCATTTCGTCAACGACTTGTGCCTGGAG
>JARRRO010000298.1:0-3157 GCA_037380645.1 Gammaproteobacteria bacterium
GCTTTGTCTACTGGATTCCGCCCCCTGGATTACAGCATTCCAGGGCAGGGCCCGCCGAAATGACGGTATTCTTTTGCTACTTACTACTCACTGCCTTTTTCACTTCATCCGCGATCATTCTGATCCCCTCGCTCACCACCTCGTCCGGCATGGCGTAGCTGACCCGGATGCATTCGTCCCTGTGCCGCCAATCTCCCTCGATGCCGGGGAAGAAATAATGCCCGGACAGGACCAGGACACCTTTCGCTTTCAGCCGCTGGTACAGTTCCTCGCTGCTGATGGGCAGGCCGGGGAACCACAGCCACAGGAAGATGGCCCCCTCGGCCTTGTGGATGTAATAGTCCACGCCGTCCAGTTGTTTGCGGAAACAGTCGATGGCGAACTCCGCCTTGCGCCGGTAGTAGGGCTTAATGATAGTGTCGCTGAGCCTGATCACCTCTCCGCTGCGCACCAGGTCCAGGGCCAGCGTGGGGCCCAGGCTGCCCATGGCCAGGTTGAAGATGCCGTTCATTCCGGCCACCGCCTCCCCTACTGCTTCCTTGGCGATGATGATGCCCGTCCTCGCCGCCGGCAGGCCCAGTTTGGACAGGCTCCAGCACAGAATGATGTGCCGGTCCCAGTACAGGCTGGCGTCGGACACGCACAGGGCGCCGATGCTCTCGTCTATCTCCAGCGCGCCGAAGTCCACGTGATATTTGAAAGTGTGATCGGGCAACGTCTCGATGTCGGGCCGGTTGGCGACGAAATAGCCGTCCTTCAGCCCCACGTCGCCGTAGCCGATGTACTCCGGCGCCAGTGGCAGCAGGATCCGTTTGAAACTTCCGTCCGGGAACTCCCCGGCTAGCATGTTAAACAGCAGGAAGAAGGCGGACTGGCTCCCGGCGGTGAGGACAATGTTCTCCGGACCTATGCCCCATCCGTACTCCCGATTGAACAACTCTGCCAGGGCCTCGATGAAGCGCGGCTCCCCCTTGGGCGGATCGTAGTTGCCGATGAAGTGGGAGAACTCGGCCGGGTCCTGCACCAGGCGCTGCATGCGCTCCTGGAAGAAGGCTTCCATCACGGGGATGTGCGCGGGATTGCCGCCGCCCAGCATGAGCATGTTCCCGCTGCCGGACATGGCTTCGCCCAGGTCCTCCATGAGCTGCACGATGCCGGAATGTTCGGTGTAGCGTTTGGCGAATTTGGAAAATTGCATATTATCTGTGCCTAATGGCTCGTCATTCCGGCGTTCACCGGAATGACGGTAGTCATTTACAGCTTCCAACTTCCTGTTTACGACTTCCTGTTGTGCTGCACTGTAAAACCGATTGCATCAATCTAATGAAGCTTTGTCTACTGGATTCCGCCCCCTGGATTACAGCATTCCAGGGCAGGGCCCGCCGGAATGACGGCACGGTTACGATTCACTACATCACGCACTTCAGACTACTCGCCGGCATTTACCTCCACCCTTCAATCCTTCATCTCCTTACCGATCAGTATCAGCCGCAGGGCACGCTCGGCGGCATCGGCGAGCAGCGGTTTGGCGGCGGTCACCGCCTCTTCCAGGCTCATGGCCCGGTCCACCGCGGCCTCGATGCCCTGGATGCCGTGCCGGAAGACGTCGCGGGCGTCCGCCGCCAGGCCGCCGCCGATGGCCACCACGGGGACTTTGTGGCGCGCCGCGACCCGGGCCACGCCGGCGGGGGTCTTGCCGTAGGCGGTCTGGACGTCCACCTGTCCCTCGCCGGTGATCACCAGGTCCGCCTTCTGCACGTATTTTTCCAGGTGCACCGCCTCGATGACGATGTCTATGCCGCTCCTGAGTTCGGCCCCGGCGAAGGCCATGAGACCGGCGCCCAGGCCGCCCGCGGCGCCGGCACCCTTGATGCGCGCCACGTCCCTGCCGATGGCCTTTTTGATCAGCCCGCCGAAATGGCGCAGGTTGGCGTCCAGTTTCGCCACCGCTGCCGGGGTCGCACCTTTCTGCGGGCCGAAGACATGGGCCGCGCCGCGTTTTCCGTACAGGGGATTGTCCACGTCGCAGGCGACGGTGACATCGGTGTCGGCCAGGGCCGGATGCAGCTTTTCCATGTCGATGCCGGCAATGCGGTCCAGCATGCCTCCCGCGGCTGCGGCGCGGATGATCCGGCCGTCCTTGTCGCGGAAGCGCACCCCCAGGGCCTGGGCCATGCCGGCGCCGCCGTCGGTGGTGGCGGAGCCACCGATGCCGACGATGTTGCGCCGCGCACCCTTTTTTATGGCGTCGACCATGAGTTCGCCGGTCCCGTAGGTGGTGGTCTTCAGAGGATCACGGGCGCGCCCGGAGACCAGCGTCAGGCCGGAGGCCTCGGCCATCTCGATGACCGCGGTCTCGCCGTCGGCGAGCAGGCCGTAGCGGGCGCTGACCGGCCTTCCCGACGGCCCCTTTACCCTTTTGCGTACGATCCGGCCGCCGGTGGCGTCCACCAGGGACTGCACGGTGCCCTCACCGCCATCGGCCATGGGCACACGGGTGCAGCGCGCCCGTGGCAGAACCCGGAGCACCCCCTTTTCGATGGCCTTGGCCGCCTCCAGGGAAGTGAGGCTGCCCTTGAAGGAATCCGGCGCGATGACAATGTGCATGGGGATCGTCCCTGGCAAAAGGGCGATTTTACCAAGTCCTCCCAAGCCCTGTCCCGGATTACTTTAAGTCTGATAGATCAGCCACGGAAGATACAAAGTCGAAAGGCTGCCGTCATTCCGGCGCAGGCCGGAATCCAGTCATTTAAATCTTCCTTATCGTCGTCATACCGGAAATCCACGAAGTGGATTATCCGTTATCCACAAACCGGCGGTGGATTAGCCTAGCCTACCCCACAAATCTAAGGGGTGTCCTACATACAGAAAAAGGAAAATTCATCTACTGGATTCCGGCGTCCGCCGGAATGACGGTATGGGTACTATTCACTTTCACATCCTTGCCCCTTTCTCCCTACTCCTCACCCCTCACTTCTCACCCTCTCCGGCCAGATCCTGGATCATGCCGGAGAGACCGCTCACCACCCGGGCCATGGCGGTGTAGTTCAGGCTCTGGAAGATGTCGCCCATGTTGTGGTAGCCGTAATTGCGGTAATTCGAGGTGTCCGTGACCATTACCGCGGGATAGCCGAAGTGCCAGTACATGGCGTGGTCG
>JARRRO010000299.1:0-2709 GCA_037380645.1 Gammaproteobacteria bacterium
CGGCCATGTGGTCAGCACTTCTTCCATGTCCGGCCTGGTCGCCAGCCGCGGCAGCATCGTCTACAACACGGCCAAGTTCGCGGTCTGCGGTTTCATGGAAACCCTGTATTCCGATCTGCAGCCGCACAACGTGGGCGTCTCCGTCTACCTGCCGGGGGCGGTGAATACCAGCATCTACAAGGGCGAGGAGATCCGACCCAACGAATATGTCGACAGCGGCTACACCGGGAACCCGGAGGAAACGGCCCAGTGGCAGGCGCGCATGAAGGAACTGCTGAACAATATCGGCATGGACCCGGTGGAAGTGGGCGAGCGGGTGCTGCGGGGGATACAAAACAATGACCTGTTCATTTTCTCCCACACGGAATTTAAAAAGGGCATTGAAGAGAAATTCGAATGCCTGCTGGCCTCCATGCCCGATGAGGAACCGGACCCGGTGCGGGCCGAGGCAGTGTCCTTCCTCACTTCATATCCGCCCTACGTGGAGCAGCGGGACAAGAAGCTGAGGGAAAAAGGACTGAAATAAAAGGCTACCGGCCACAGAGAGCCTGCCCCGGACTTGATCCGGGGACACAGAGGAACACAAAATATGTGATCTTGTCATTTCGACCGACGGGAGAAATCCTTCCCGGCACAGTCTGGTCTTTAAGGCCAAGGATTTCTCGCTACGCTCGAAATGACATAATATTCGATTTACTTCTCCCTCTCTGTGTCCTCTGTGACTTAATTCAAAGTCAAAACCAGGTACAAGAACATGAAAGATTTGAAAGGAAAAACAGCATTTATAACCGGCGGCGGCAGCGGCGTCGCCCTGGGCCAGGCCAAGGTGTTCTCCCGCGAGGGAATGAAGGTGGTGATCGCCGACATCCGGCAGGATCACCTGGACGAGGCCATGGAATATTTCAAGGGAAAGGGGGCCGATGCGCATCCCATCCACCTGGACATCACCGACCGGGAGGCATACAGGGCGGCGGCCGACGAGACGGAGAAGGTGTTCGGACCGGTGGACCTGCTTTGCAACACGGCCGGGGTCAGCATCTTCGGTCCCATGCAGGACGCTACCTACGATGACTGGGACTGGATCATGAACGTCAACGTGGGCGGCGTCATCAACGGCATCCGCACCTTCCTGCCGCGTATGCTGGAACGCGGTCAGGGCGGGCATATCGTCAACACCGCTTCCATGTCCGCCTTCGTGCCGCTGCCCGGCACCGGCGTCTATAACACTTCCAAGTACGCCGTCCGCGGTCTGAGCGAGGCCCTGCGTCTGGACCTGGAGCCCCACGGCATAGGCGTCTCCCTGCTGTGCCCGGGCGCGGTCAACACCAATATCCACGAGGCCGTGCTCACCCGCCCCGAGCATCTCTCCGAAACCGGTTACTACGGCGCCAGCGAGGAAGTATTCAAACGACTGAAGTCGGTCATCGAGGTGGGTCTGGATCCGGTAGACCTGGCCGAATATGTACTCGCCGCCGTGTGCAACAACGACTTCTGGGTTATCCCCTACCCCGAGTTCCGCGAGACCCTGGATGAACTGCACCAGGAGGTCATAGACGCCCTCCCCGATCCTTCCTCCGATCCGGAGATGATGAAACGGGTCCAGGCATTCGACGTGCGCCGCAAGGAACGGAAACAAAGTAATTCGTAAATCGTGAATCGTAAGTCGCATGAATCAGACTATTCACGATTCACGACTAACGATTCACCTTTGGTTAGCGTTGTCCGTACACATAATTACATCAATGAGGTAAATAGTCATGAAAGACGTTAAAGGCAAAGTGGCCTTCATCACCGGCGGGGCCAGCGGCATCGGCCTGGGGATAGCCAGGGCCTTCGCCAATGCGGGCATGAAGATCGTCATCGCCGACATCCGCCAGGATCACCTGGACCAGGCCAAAATAGCTTTCGACAAGGATGCCGAGATGCATGCCATCAAGCTGGATATCACCGATCGCGAGGCCTTCGCCGCGGCTCTGGAGGAATCAAAACGGACCTTCGGTAATGTACATGTCCTCTGCAACAACGCCGGCATCGGCCTGGGCGGCCCCCTGAAGCTGGCCACTTACGACGACTGGGACTGGAACATGAGCGTCAACGTCGGCGGCGTCATCAACGGCGTGCAGACCTTCCTGCCGCACATGCTGGAACACGGCGAGGGCGGCCACATTGTCAATACCGCCTCCACCGGCGGCCTGGTGGTGCACGGCATGGCCGGCCTGTACTGCACCGCCAAGTTCGCCGTGGTGGGCCTGTCCGAGGCCTTGCGCGGGGAACTGGGGGAAGAGGGCATCGGCGTCTCCGCCTTCTGTCCCGGCCCGGTGCAGACCAACATCGCGGAAAGCGGCAAGACGCGACCGGCGCAATTTTCCAACACCGGCTATGCCGAAGCGGACAGGGCCCGGCAGAGCCGTTCCATGGCTGAGGCGAGCCGTAACTACATGGAGCCGCTGGAATGCGGCGAGCGGGTGCTGGCGGGGATCGTCAACAACGACCTGTACATCATCACCCATCCGGAGTTCCGGAACATCTTCACCGCCCGGGGCGAGGCCGTCCTGGCAGCCATCCCCGATTACGAGCCGCCCCCGAAACGGGTGGAGAGCATCTCCTTCCTGCTGTCCAACCCTATCTACGACTACCGCCGCAAGGTGAAATAAAGCAACTTCCGGGGTTCGGGGGCTCGTAATAGAATTGACACACCCGTCATTCCGG
>JARRRO010000300.1:0-2705 GCA_037380645.1 Gammaproteobacteria bacterium
GAAACTCACCGCCAGCCCCGCCTCCTGCCAGTGGGCGCGCAGCAGCCGGTGGGCGATGCCATGGAAGGTGCCCACCCACATGCCGCCTATGGGCCGCCCGAGCAGGGTCTCGATGCGGGCGCGCATTTCTGCCGCCGCCTGGTTGGTAAAGGTCACCGCGAGGATGCCATAGGGATGGGCCTGGCCGGTTTCGATGTACCAGGCGATGCGGTGGACGAGGACGCGGGTCTTGCCGCTGCCGGCGCCGGCCAGGACCAGGATGTTGCCCGGAGGGGAGCCGACGGCATCGCGCTGGGCCTTGTTCAAGCCGTCCAGCACTGTTGATATATCCATCATTACATTTTAACGTCCCGGCTGATGCTAGAATAGTCGCCTTTTCAGGACCATCTGACTACGACGTGAACGACACCGATTTGCAAGCCATCATTGAAAATGTCCTGTCGCTGGCCAGGGCGCAGGGCGCCACCGCGGCCGAGGCCGACGTTGCCACTGGTCACGGCCTGTCGGTGGCGGTACGCATGGGAGAGGTCGAGACCGTGGAGCACCAGCGCGACAAGGGACTGGGAGTGACGGTGTACATCGGCAAGTGCAAGGGCTCCGCCGGTACCACCGATTTCAGCGCTGGCGCCGTCGAGGAGACCGTGCAGGCCGCCTGCACCGTCGCCAGAAACACCAGCGAGGATCCCTGTGCCGGCCTGCTGGAACCGCAATACCTGGCCAGGGACATCCCCGATCTGGATCTTTATCACCCCTGGGACATCACCCCGGAGCAGGCCATCGCCATCGCCCGCGACTGCGAGGACACAGCCCGGGCCCTGGACAAGCGCATCGTCAATTCCGACGGCGCCATGCTGAGCAGCTATGCCGGCAGCAATGCCTACGGCAACAGCAACGGCTTCATCGGCGGCTGGGAATGGTCCAGCCACAGCCTGGACTGCACCCTGATCGCTGAGCAGGAGGGGGCCATGCAGCGCGACGGCTGGTATACGCGCCGGCGCGATTACCGCGACCTGGAGGATTTCAGCCTGGTGGGACGGGAGGCGGCGCGCCGCACCGTGGCCAGACTGGGGGCGCGGCGCCTGTCCACCCGGCGCGTACCCGTCATCTTCGAGGCACCGGTGGCCAAGGGGCTGTTCGGCGCCTTCGTCGGCGCCATCTCCGGCGGAGCCCAATACCGCCGGTCCAGCTTTCTTCTGGACCGGCAGGGCGATCCGATTTTTCCCGCCTTCATGCAAATAAGTGAATGCCCACATATCCCTAAAGGCATCGGCAGCGTTCCTTTCGACAACGAGGGCATGGCTACCCGGGACCGCGACCTGGTCACCGACGGCGTCCTTCAGGGCTACGTCCTCAGCGCCTATTCGGCGTGCAAACTGGGCCTCCCGCCCACCGGCAACGCCGGCGGCGTCCACAATCTCATCGTCCGGCCCGGGGACAAGGACCTGCAGGGGCTGCTGGAAGCCATGGGCGAGGGGCTGCTGATCACCGACATGATAGGTTTCGGCGTCAACCAGGTGACCGGGGACTATTCCCGCGGCGCCGCCGGCTTCTGGGTGGAAAATGGTGAGATCCAGTACCCGGTTGAAGAAATCACGGTGGCGGGCAACCTGGCCGAGATGTATAACCATATCACCATGATAGCCACGGACGTGGACCAGCGCGGCAATATCCAGACGGGTTCGGTATTGATCGACGCCATGACCGTGGCCGGCGAATAGGCGCGCACCACCCGGCACGAAACGAGACGCCACCCCATGAGCGCACCCCAGGCAAACCTGGAATCGGCCACGGCCCGCGAGGCCCTGGAAAGGGTCATCGCCGAGGCCAACCGCATCATCCTGGGCAAGGAAGATGTGATCCGCCTCGCCCTGACCTGCCTCATCGCCCGGGGCCACCTGCTCATCGAAGACATGCCCGGGGTGGGCAAGACCACCCTGGCCCACGTCCTGGCCACCACCCTGGGCCTGGGCTTCCAGCGCATCCAGTTCACCAGCGACTTGCTGCCGGCAGACATCCTGGGAACTTCCATCTACAACCGCGAGACCGGCAGCTTTGTGTTCCATCCCGGCCCTGTCTTCACCCAGGTGATCCTGGCCGACGAAGTCAATCGCGCCACGCCGCGCACCCAGAGCGCCCTGCTGGAGGCCATGGAGGAACATCAGATCACCCTGGAGGGGGAGACCCGGCCCCTGCCGGAGCCGTTCTTCGTCATCGCCACCCAGAACCCCTCCAACCAGGTCGGCACCTTCCCCCTGCCCGAGTCGCAACTGGATCGCTTCATGATGCGCCTGCACCTGGGCTATCCCGGCAGCCGGGCGGAGCGGGAACTGCTCAAGGGCCGCGACCGGCGTGAGCTCCTGGCGGAGACTCCGCCCATCATGTCCACGCCGCAGCTGCTGGCGATCCAGCTGGCCGTACCCGGCGTGCACGTCGCCGACGCCCTGCTGGACTACCTGCAGGTCCTGCTGGAATTCTCCCGCCTCTCCGCCGAGTTCGGCAACGGCCTCTCGCCCCGGGCCGGTCTGGCCATCCTGCACGGCAGCCAGGCCTGGGCCCTGCTGCACGGGCGCGCCCACGTCCTGCCGGAAGACATCCAGGCAGTCCTGCCCAGCATCGTCGGCCACCGCCTCGTCCCCGCCCGGGACGGGGAGGCTGCCCCTACCACCTCCCCGGCGGAGATCCTGATCCGGCAGGTCCCCATCCCC
>JARRRO010000301.1:0-2700 GCA_037380645.1 Gammaproteobacteria bacterium
CTGCTCATCATCGGCCGCTATCACTGGTTGGATCTCCTGATGAAACCGTTGATGCTGTTCCTGGTTTTAGCCACCGTATTGGCGACCATACTGGTGCTGCCCAACGTCGACTGGGGCCTGTCGGCGCATGTCTGGCCGCAGCACATCGATCTGAAGACGCAGTTGTTCATGATCGCCCTGTTCGGCTGGATGCCGGCGCCGCTGGAGGCGGCGGTGATAACCAGCCTGTGGTCCCAGGCCAAGGCCAGGGACATCGGTTACCGGCCCAGCACCCACGATACCTCTGTCGATTTTCACGTGGGTTACATCACTATCCTGCTGCTGTCCATCTGCTTCATGCTGCTGGGTACCGGGCTGATGTTCGGGAAGGGCATCTCGTTCGTGGACAGTGCCGGCGGCTTCGCCTCGCAGCTGATCGATCTCTATGAGCAGACCCTGGGGGAATGGACCCGGCCATTCATGGGGATCATGGCCCTGAGCGTGATGTATTCCACGGTGATCGCCCACCTGGACGGCTTCTCCCGCATCACCGACGAGGTCATCTGGCACTTCGAACAGTCGGGCAGGGAGGAGCCGGAACAGCGGGAAGGGTTCCGGCGGCGCATCTACAACGGGGCGCTGGTGATCATCACTGCCAGCATCATCGCCACCATTCTGTTCCTGATGACCTCGTTCAAGACCCTCATCGACATCTCCGCTACCATCGCCTTCGTGGCGACGCCGGTATTCGCCATCCTTATCCACCGGGCCATGATGAGCAGCGACATCCCGGCCGAAGGCAGGCCCGGACGCCTCCTGTACGGCTACAGCCTGTTCTGCAACCTGTTCCTGTCCGTGTTCGCCGCCGGTTACCTGGTACTTTTTGCCACGACCTGATACCGAACAGGCAGCATCACAGTCACTTCATTGAGCCACAGAGGACACAGAGATCACAGAGCAGAAACGACACATGTTTTTTACACTCTGTGTCCTCTGTTGCTTATTTTAGTTTTTCTTTGTAACGATCAGAACGGGATGTGCTGCATGTAGCCGCCGTCCACGTGCAGGTTCTGGCTGGTGGTGAAACCGGACACCGGGCTGGCCAGGAACACCGCCGCGGAAGCGATCTCCTCGGGGGTACCCAGGCGGCCAATGACGCATTTCTCCAGGGCGTCATCGTAGGCCTCCGGCATGGCCTGCTTGATGTGATCCCAGGGGCCTCCCTCGAAGTAAATGGGGCCCGGCGAGACCGAGTTGACCCGGATCCCGTCCTTGGCCACGTCCTTGCTGAGCTGTGCGCCGTAGGCGATGAGGGCCGCCTTGCTGGAGCCGTAGGCGTAGATGCCCGGCGCCGGCAGCGCCTTGGCCATGACCCCGGAGATGCTGGCAATGAGGACGATGGCCCCCTGGCCGGATTTCTTCAGGTAGGGCAGGGCGGTTTCGCAGCCGCGCACCGCACCCATGATGTCGCCTTCAAAGCAGTTGCGCCAGCCCTCCTCCCCCGGTGTGGTGGGCATGCCGGAGACGTTGGACACGAAGATGTCCAGCCCGCCGAGCTGCTTTGCGGCGGCATCTATCCACTTCTTGTAGTTCTCGCCGTCCATCACGTCCACCGTGTCTCCCACGGCGTTGATGCCGTAGCCCTTGAGCTCCTGTACGGTTTTTTTCACGGCCTCGGCGGTGCGCGAGCAGATAGCGACATCCACTCCCTCGTCAGCGAACTGTCTGGCGATGCGCAGACCTATGCCGCGGGTGGCCCCGGTGACGATGGCTTTTTTACCCTTGAGTTTAAGGTCCATGGCGGTCTCCCGTTTGGTCGTTGTTGGTATCAGTCAGTATGTCTGCCAGTCGCCGGCGCGTTCAAAGGCGTGGGCTGCCCGGTAGATGGCAGGTTCATTGAAATGTCGCGCCACCAGCATCATGCCCACGGGCAGGCCGTCACGCAGGCCGCAGGGGACGGACATGGCCGGGTGGCCGCTGATATCGAACTGGCAGGTGTTGAGCAGGGTGTTGAAGGCCAGGGTGATCATCTGATCCGGGGTCAGTTCCTCGCGGGTCCTCGGGTTGGGGCTGGATTTCTGCACGGTGGTGGGCATCAGCAGCAGGTCGCAGTCGTGCAGGGCCGTGTCATAGGCCCGGCGCAGGCGCCGCACCAGGTTCCTGGCCTTGCCGTAATAACCGCCATTGAAGCGTTCCACGTACTTGCCCAGCAGCACGAGCATCTTCACGTTGATGGGGAACTGATCCTGTTTGGCCTGCCAGCCTTCCATGGCCCGGTGCAGGGCGGGGGAATACACGGTGTCCACATTATAACCCTGGCCGTTGAGCCGCAGGGTCTGCCACAGACCATCGGTGATGACGCCGCCCCATACGGCCACGCCCTGGGGATGCATGGGAATGGAGACGTCTTCTACCTCTGCGCCCAGGGAAGTCAGCCTGTCAGCGGCCGCGTGCACGCATTCATCCACTTCGGGCTCGGACAGGTGAGTGCCGAAACCTTCCCTAACCACGCCGATCTTCATGCCCTTGATGTCACGATCGAGGAAATCCGTATAGCGGTGCACCTGCAGTTCCCGTTGACGGCTGTCCAGGCCGTCGTGGCCGGCCAGGACCTCCAGCGTGAGGGCATTGTCCGCCACGCCGGCGCTGATGGGTCCGACGTGATCGAGCATGGCCTCCATGCCGATAATGCCGGTATAGGGTACCAGCCCGTGGGTGGGT
>JARRRO010000302.1:0-2686 GCA_037380645.1 Gammaproteobacteria bacterium
AACAAGATCGACCTGCCGTCCGCCGATCCCGAAAGAGTCAAGGTCGAGATCGAGGAAATCATCGGACTCGATACCGAGGGAGCGCTGTGCATCAGCGCCAAGACCGGCCAGAACGTGAAGGAACTCCTGGAGCAGATCGTCAAGCGCATTCCTCCACCCCGGGGCGATCCGAAAGCGCCTCTGCGCGCCCTGATTATCGATTCCTGGTATGATAACTATCTCGGCGTTATCTCCCTGGTCCGCGTCGTGGACGGCGAGATAAAATACGGTGACAAGATCTGGGTAATGTCCCGTGGCGCCGCCTATCTGACGGACGAGATCGGCATCTTTTCCCCCAAGCGCACGTCCAGGGAGAAGTTGGGGACCGGGGAAGTGGGTTATGTCGTTGCCGGCATCAAGAATATCGACGGAGCACCGGTGGGCGACACCCTGACCAGCGCCGCTGCGCCGGCCGCCACGCCACTGCCCGGATTCCGGACCGTCAAGCCGAACGTGTTTGCCGGCCTGTTCCCGGTGGACTCCAGCCAGTATGAGGATCTGCGCGAGGCGCTGGGAAAGCTGCGGCTGAACGACGCCGCACTGTATTTCGAGCCGGAGAATTCACAGGCCCTGGGCTTTGGTTTCCGCTGCGGCTTCCTGGGCATGCTGCACATGGAGATAGTCCAGGAAAGGCTGGAAAGGGAATATAATCTGGACCTGATCACTACGGCGCCGACCGTGATCTACGAAGTGGAAACGACATCGGGAGAGATAATTTACATTGATAATCCCGCAAAACTGCCGTCACCGGACAAGGTCCGTGACATCCGCGAACCCGTTATCGCGGCCGATATCCTGGTTCCGCAGGAATACCTGGGCAACGTCATAACTCTGTGCATGGAGAAACGGGGCGAACAGAAAAAGATGCAGTATCTCGGCAAACAGATCGCGCTGACCTTCGAATTGCCCCTGAGCGAGGTGGTGCTCGATTTCTTCGACCGGCTGAAATCGGCGAGCCGGGGCTACGCCTCCTTTGACTACCATTTTCTCCGCTACCAGTCCGCCCCCCTGATCAAGCTGGATATCCTGATCAACGGCGAGAAAATCGACGCCCTGTCCGGCATCGTGCACCGGGATCTTGCGCAGCGGCGCGGCCAGGAGCTGACCGACAAAATGAAGGAGTTTATCCCCAGGCAGATGTATGAAGTGGCTATCCAGGCCGCCATTGGATCCAAGATCATCGCCAGGCAAACCGTCAAGGCGCTGCGCAAGAACGTCACCGCCAAATGCTACGGCGGCGACATCACCAGAAAACGCAAACTTCTCGAAAAACAAAAAGCGGGGAAAAAACGCATGAAACAATTCGGTTCGATAGAGATCCCACAGTCGGCGTTCATGGCCATCCTCCACGTCGGGAAAGAAAAATGAACTTCGATTTCTCCGCATTGCTGGTTCTCCTGTCCGCGGTCAGCGGTCTGATCTGGGCCGCGGATGCCTGGTTCTTCAAACCCGCCAGAGACCGGGCCGCCGCCGGCCTCCAGGAGGGCGAAACCCCGCCACAGGAACCACTGTTGGTGGATTACGCCCGTTCATTCTTCCCGGTTTTCTTTATTGTCCTCCTCCTCCGCTCCTTTCTGTTCGAACCGTTCCGCATTCCCTCGGCCTCCATGATGCCGACCCTGCTGATCGGCGATTTCATCCTGGTCAACAAGTATGACTACGGCATACGCCTACCCGTGCTGGATACCAAGATCATCGATATCGGCAAACCGAAGCGCGGTGACGTGGTGGTATTCCGCTATCCCAAGGACCCCAGCATCCCCTTCATCAAGCGCGTCATCGGGATCCCCGGCGATCACCTCGTCTATAAGGATAAGACTTTGTATATCAACGGCGTACGCGCGGATCAGAAGACCCTAGGGACGTTTTACGGCGTGGGCGAGAGCTTCGTCGAATACGGTCTGTCCGAACGCCAGGAAACCCTGCCGGGTGGCGTCAACCACGACATCCTGCTCAATCGTTACGTACCGGCCAAGAGTATGGAAACCACGGTACCCAAGGGAGAATATTTCGTGATGGGCGACAACCGGGACAACAGCAAGGACTCACGCTACTGGGGATTTGTTCCCGATCAGAATCTGATCGGACGCGCGACGCTGATATGGATGAACTGGGACATCAAAAACGGTGGCATCAATTGGAGTCGAATTGGTACCATACTGCACTAATTGTTGCCAACAGGAGAACAACAAATGAAACAACGATTGAACAGCCAGTCCGGCTTGACGTTCTGGGGATTGTGTTTCCTCCTGTTCTTCCTGGGAATTGTGATGCTGTTCACAGTCAGCGCATTTCCGCTGTACAACCTCAAATTCCAGGTCACTGCCGCCATGAATGCAGTTACATCGCGCCCCGATGCATCCACATTGAGTTATGCGGACGCCAGTAAATTCTTCCTGCACAACATCGAGGTCACCAACATCCAGATGTTCAACTACCGGAACATCAGGAATTATCTCGAACTGGTAAAATCCAAGAAGAGCGGTCAACCAGATAAACTGCACGTCCATTTCAAGAGATCGAGCAAGCTGTTCAGCGATCTGTATCTGCAGCTCCAGTTCGATGAGACGAAACCAATGAGGGGACCTATTACAGGTTAATGACGGTGCCTTATCCAAAGCACTGTCAGGTTACCGTTTCCAGAATC
>JARRRO010000303.1:0-2684 GCA_037380645.1 Gammaproteobacteria bacterium
AAACTCTCCGGGCATGACCTCCTGCCCCGTTTCGTCGATCATGCGCAGAAGGATTTCGTATGTCTCCGTAGGCGGGGCATGGAAATGAACCACCGGCTGAAACACCAGCTTGAAGCGGTTCTCGTCCAACGCTGCCCGTAGGCGAGCGGGCCAGCCGTCCTTCGCGGTCACCCGCGTGGCCGACACTGATACGGGGGCCGGCCTGGCGCCGGACAAGGGGTCGGACTTCTCCTTCGCGGAAGAGACGGTCGAGGCTTCGGCGACCGGTACAGGTGACGCTGGTGCTTTGGCGCGTGATTCCGGCACGGACGCCGGACTTGCCTCAGGCGCCACGGCGACCTTGCCCGAGAAGCATATGCGCTTTCCCCCCTCCGTTGCGGCCTTTTCACACGCCGCCTTGGCGCTGGCAATTAAACGGGTGGGCTGGCGCACTTGCTGATCTGCCAGGCACGCCCCTATCTTACACAGGGCCCTTACCTCGCGGTCCCCGACCTCGATACCGACTTCCTCGATAACGTGCTTGATGCTGTATGCCGCCCTGGCGAGGCCCTGGCGATCCCCCTGGCTGATCAACGCCACGAACGACAAGCCATCGTAGCGGGATATCAGAGTGGGCGTGGCGGTGGCGCCCCGCAGCCTCTCTTCCACCGCGGCGAGAAAGGCTTGTGTGGACGCTGCGTCCAATGCGGCCGCGGGGGCGAATTTCAGTGCAATATAGAGCAGTGCCTGATAGCCTGGGCGTCGCGGCTCTTCGGCAAGCACCTTTGACAGGTCATCGAAAAATGCCGATCGGCTGTCCAGGGCCATCGCGGCCATCTCATTCGCCATTGTATCAATTACCTCTGAGGTCTGATCCGCTACCATGGTTTCTTCCATGGCGCTTGCAACCGGATTGTCAGCGTCTCTGTCCAGAGATGCCTGTGGTTCGCCAGACGGCGTCTGTGCCTGGCGTTTCTCCGCGTGGTCAAGAAAGTACAGCAGACGGTCTTCGTACTGTTCCAGGACACCCTTATAGATCTTCAGCGCGCGCCGATCCTCGAGATCCGCCGTTTCCCGCTTAATGACGTGGACCAGGCGATCGGTCGGGTTGAGCACAGCAGCATCCCGTACGCCGGCATCTAATACGCCTCCAATAGACGCCTCATCACCGGGGGATATGATCACCACCACCGGCGCGTCACTCTTCTGCTCCCTCACCGTGGCGGTCACCTGGGAGACGCTGATGCCCGTCACTCGGTTCCCGGCCACTATCAGATCCCACGACCGCGTGCGGAGGGCATCGCGGAGTTCATCCGGGTTCGTCACATGCTGCGCACTCACTGCGTAGCCGGCGTCCCGGCATACCTGCTCTACCCGCGACACTGTTTGGCGGTCTTGCTCGACAATGATCACGTTCAGTGGAGTTTCGTCCTTCAACGACCTTCCTCCAACGATCTCCGCCTCCAGCGATGAACATGATCCACACCCCGGGCGCGGGCCTTGCGACGCACTGTTGCGGGACACCCTCCTAATGGGAGTACTTCAAGTGTCAGCCCCCCAGCGCTGCGCATTGAAGGGGTTGACGACTCTGGCAGCGTCTATCGGGTCATATATGCCGCATTCTTGATTGTTTATATCGACCATGGGCGGCGTTTCCATAGGTCGCCATGCCGTAGATGAAGCAGTTATTTGTTGTTTATTTTTCAATAAGTTTCTTATTATTTCTAATGTTATTTGTCAGTATGGTACTGGTGTGCCATCGTAGGCGACAAAGGCACCGGGCTGGTACTCGTCGGCCCGCTCTATCACCGCCGCCAGGCCGGCCACGGACTGCTCCACGTCGATGAGCCCGGTGTGATCCGTCATGTCGGTGCGCACCCAGCCCGGGTGCAGGGTGATGACACGGATACCCTGGTTGCGCAGATCGATGGCCATGGACTTGGACACGATGACCAGGGCGGCCTTGGAGGCGCGGTAGGCATAGCAGCCCCCGCTGGTATTGTCATCCGATGACCCCATCTTCGAGCTCTTGTTGGCGAGGACGCCCCTGGCCGCCGCCACTCTGGGCCACAGCAGCTTGACCACCCGCAGCGCGGACACGCAGTTGATATCGAAGGTCTCGAGCATGTTGGCGGCGGTGACGCGCTCCAGCGACTGATCATCTTCCTTCGCGCCGCCATAGACCCCGGCGTTATTGATCAATACGTGGATCTGATCGGGCATGCCGGCGCGGTCCGGACAGTCCCGGGGCACGTCCCGCCGGACGTCCCACTGCACCAGGTGCAGGTTGGGGTCATGGATATCGGCGAGCCCGCCGCGATCATCGCGATGACATGCCCACACCTGGTGACCGTTGCCGAGGTAGTACTGCACATAGCCCAAACCGATTCCGCGGTTGGCGCCGGTAATCAGGATATTCATCTTCACCTCCGATACGTACGATATTCGTATATCAGGGGAGCGGTTGATGCCACTTCCCGCCCCATTATAATGACCAGCAAGCCAAGATAATGTTCAAACACGGAAAAGACTCAATCATGTCCAACAGAACGCTGCAAATGACCGACGAACTGTACCGCTATCTGCTGTCCGTCTCCCTGCGGGAGAGCGATGTCCTGACGCGCCTGCGGGAGGAAACCGCCGGACTCACCGGCGCCGGCATGCAGATCTCGCCGGAACAAGGCCAGTTCATGACTTTTCTGCTG
>JARRRO010000304.1:0-2679 GCA_037380645.1 Gammaproteobacteria bacterium
CTTCTCGTTCAGAACAGCGGCCGATCCAGGCGGATGGGAAGAGACAGCGACACCGACCAGTCGTCGGCGTCACCCGTCAGGCCAATCCCCACCGAGAAGTTCAGCAGGGTGCCCCGGGCCAGCAGGGTGGATCCCCCCAGCAAGAAGGTACCGAAGGTCCGGTCGCTGCCCGCAACCCTGCTACCGTCCAGCCTGGTCTCACCCTGGTATGCCCAATCCAGAAGGAAGTGCAGGGAGGTCTCGGGGCTCAGCGCCAGAAAGCTGCCGAAGTTTGCGGCATACGTCGTCCCGGGCCGGATGCGGCCGCTTTGGAAACTGTACTGATAGGACAGTCCGCCGATGAACACGAGGGGGTCCTGACGTTTGATGGCGGTCAGCGACCCCCGCAGTTCGTTGAAGCCGCCCCCCAGTCCCACCCCGTTGTCGCTCCGGGACCCGGTGGCCGTATCCCAGGTCACGCGGCCGACCAGATCGGGCCGCCACAGCCCTTCGTGCAGTAGCGTCTTAGCCAGCCCCAGGCGCACGTCCCCCAGGGCCGCGCCCGAGCGATGCGATACACTGGTCGGCGCAAAGCCGACCCTGGTCACCGACTCGATCCCGCGCCAGCGATACGGTATCCCGAACTCCAACTGCGAGTCCCAGGGCAGTCCCAGTCGCAACGCCAGATCGCCGGTCAGTGTGTCTGCATTGCGCCCTGTCTCGCCGATCTGCAACTGGTTTCCCGAAGTAACGATACTCGGACTCCCATCCTCCCGTCGGGCGTAGCTGAAACCGGGCTCGATCTCCAGGACGCCGGTGGACAGCAGCAGCGCGCCCTCCTGCGTCAGTGACCGCTCCAGGGCCCGTTCTGCGGATCTTTCATCGACAACAACGGTCCCCGGTGCGCCTTCGGCGGTCGCCTGCCCGGCGGCTCGCGCGCGCCTCGGCGGCGAAGGTTCCGCAGCCTCGTCGCCCGGTGCGGCGGCATGATGATCGATGCCCAGGCGTTGTTCCAGGACTTCCACCCGTTGCAGCAGTTCGCGAATGACCTGGTCCCGCTGCTCCAGCCTGCGTTCAAGTTCCTGCACGCGCGCATTCCGATTTTGAGTCTGCGCCCTGGCAGCGCCCTGCAATGACAGCAGGATCAGGACGGCAGCTACCAGATGTAACCATCGCCCCGATATGAATTCGTGATCACCGCTGACCATCCGCCGCAACTACCTCAGGACAGGAAAGTCGGAGGCACGGGCCTCCAGAAGGCCGGGCGGCGCGAGCGCCCCCGCCTCCTTGACCACGAACCCGACATGATGGATATCCCGGAAATCGATCCAGCCATGCAGGAACTTGTCCCGCGACATCGTGACGTTGCCGAACGCCGGATCGGCGAGCAGCACCGTATGCGCGGTGGCGCCGCGAAAGACCACGAAGTGCGGAAAGCCCTGCAGGTTCATCGGCACGATGATCGGAGCGAGGTCGAGTAGATCGGAGAACGCCAGTTGGCCGAATCCGGCCCCATCAAAGCCCAGACCGTCCACGTACCGCTTCATGTCGAGCAGGGAAAACCCCCGGCGCAGGCGCACCAGATCGGGATTGTCAAGATACTCCGGGCGATTGATCAGGCCCAGGGCGACCGTACGTTCGGTTACAGGCACGCCGTATTGGTAACGCAGCACCGTCGCCAGCGCCGCCGCGGCACAGCTCAACTCCCATTGCTGCAGCACAACGTTATGCCGGCGCTGTTCCATCAGCGACCGAACCTGTGGTGAGGCCCCGTCCGGGACGGACGCGCAGGCGGTAAGACCGAAAGCAAGACCCAGCCACAGTGCAACCAGGATTACACGACGCATTGAATATTCCGGAGGGATGGCAGAAGAATGCCGCGGATGCGCTGTGACAACGGCGCACCCGCGGCCTGACGCACTGGCTATACGTGTGCGTTATCGCAGCAGCTTAATTACCACTCCAGATTGCCGTGTAGGTGGGATCACCCGGCATGGTGAACGGACCGCCCGGGCTACCCGAGCCGTCGCCGTTGGTGGCATGCACGGGCACCGTGACATCCGGGCCGCCGATAGTGTAGAAACCCTCGATGCCGAGCTCGCCGCTCTTGGGGCTGTGCGTCACGTTTTCGGTCGAGATCACCGGACACACGAATCCGTTCTCCGTGAATTCTACCCCGCCCGCAGCCACCATATCCATCTGGGCGTTGCTAAGCATTACCGGTGCCGCATAAGCACTGGCGGCGGACAGGCCCAGGGTGCATAGAGCCAGAATCAGTTTCAGCATTGACTTGGTCATACCTCTTCCCTCCAGGTTAAATCATGTAATCCCCCGCCCGGCCCATGCAGGTCCGGCAGGGTAAGGCATGCTGATCGCATTACCTTATGGAGGAAATTAGATGAAGGGGTGAAACGCCGCCACTACCGGTCGGCTCAAAGAAATGACTGATAGTCTCAATACGCAATGGGGGGAATTCTAATATGCCCTGACAGGAATGCCCTGGGCCAAAATGAAGTTCACCCAATCCCGGAATGCTGCCGATTCGAAGGGACCTCCATTAACGCAGCTGGCTGTCCTTGCTGCCGCGGCGGTTGTAGCCGCTGTGGACGGTCTGGTCCCCGTCGTGCTCCGCCTGGCAGGTCACGCACAGGCGGACGCCTGTCACGGCCTGACGCCGTGCTTCCGGGATCTCCGCCTCGC
>JARRRO010000305.1:0-2660 GCA_037380645.1 Gammaproteobacteria bacterium
GATTCCGGATCTCCGGCCCGATGCGGATAAAGACCCGCTGGCGCCCCTCGCTCATGAAGTCGTAGGCGATGCCCACGGGCAGGATGTGAACGGGTACCCGGGGGGTGTTCACCAGGAAGTGAACGCCGCGGCGGATGCGCAGGAACTCTCCCGTTTCGGAGACCAGGCCCTCAGGTTCCAGGAGCAGGGAACGGCCCTGCTCGAGGATTTTCACGAAACCCTGGAGCTGACTCAGTATCACGGATTCTTCGTAGGGGAGGATGGCATGAAAGCAGTCGCGATTCAGTCGTCTCAGGCCATAGTACTGTTGCAAAAGCGGCGTGAAGTGGGGCGCCAGGGCGTCATGAAGCCACAAGCGCCCCGATCCCTGGCCGGACAGTTTACGGAACGCCGCCGAGCAGGGGGGGCGGAGAACCTGGTCGAGTGGCTGATCCCCCAGGACCAGGCGCACGTCCTCCAGCACTTCACCGAGGGTGCGTTCGGGGACCCGGCGCATGGGGTACGCGTGGATGTCGCGCAGGATGGACCCCAGGTCTAAATGGCCGAGGAGATAGCGCATGAACGACGGCCAGTGTTGCAGGTAGTTGAACAGGAAGCCGCGGTGGAAAAGGTCTTCCCGCGCCACAAAGTAGGGCAGTTCCCCCCGTATCGTGAGCCCTTTGCGGTCGAGAAACAGGCCCGCGATCAGGGGCGCATCGGCGTCACGGCGGTGATTGGCGACGATCAGGGTGGAGGGGGCACGGGTGAGATTCTCAAGCCCCTGCACCTCGACCCGGTAGGCAGCACGGCAGGCGGCGTCCATCAGGATCGGCAGTCCCCGTTCCACCCACCGGTGCCATCCCCTGGTACTATGAGGGCAAGGAGCTTCCGTGGACACCCGTGGTCGGTGGGGCGCCGTCGTCTGAGATCGCGGCTCACTCAATGCGAGCCCGGCGAATTTGGGTGCTTTGGTTTCCTTGATTACGCGCTGCGTAGTCGATTGCGGCATTTGGCTGATCCCGCTGAGCGAGTCACCGCCCCCGGACGCGGGCGTTATGGGATTTAATGTTAACGATAAGGCTGCCAGCCTGGTACAGCCTGATCTGGATCAAGGAATAGGGAAACGATGCGGCGGAATATACGCTAGCTTGCGTTTCCCGCCATCGGTCACTGCTCCACCTCTTCCCTCAGCGTGGTCGCCTCGCGCAGTGTCTCGGCCGCTTCCGGCAGGATCCCCTTGGCGATGTACACGGGCCGCACCTTCTCCCTCAGCCGGGGCAGCCGCTGGGCGAAGACGGCGGCGCCGAGGATGCTCAGTGCTCCCCCGCCCGCGAGCGTTAATGGGGCCCCGATGCGGGCCGCGATGACGCCCGCCAGCAGGGAGCCGAAGGTGGCCACGCCCATGAACGCCAAAGTATACAGCGCCATGATCCGACCACGCATGTCCTCGCGCACCAGGGTCTGGATCAGGGTGTTGCTGGCGGCCAGATGCACCATGAAGCCGGTCCCCGTCGCCACCATGATCAGCAGGGACAGGGGCAGCCAGCGGGACAGGCCGACGCCGATGAGCCCTGCGCCGAAGGTGGCGGCCGCGACGGGTATCAGCCGTCCGAGGCCGATCACCGACCGGCGCGAGGCGAGGTAGAGCGCACCGATGAGGGCGCCCACGCCCATGGCCGCCATGAGGAACCCAAGGGTGTGCGCTCCGCCGTGCAGGGTCTCGGAGGCGATGATGGGCAGCAGCACCCGGTACGGTATCCCCACCAGTCCCAGCAGCGCCAGCAGCAGCAGGATCGCGCGGATCGGCGTGAACCCGAAGGCATAGCGCAGACCGTCACTCAGATCGTGCAGCACCCGCTGGGGTTTGCGCTCAGGCGGGTGCAGGGCCACTCGCATGGCGAGCAGCGAAACGATGACAGCGATATAACTCACGCCGTCGGCGAAAAAGCACCAGCCCTCACCCGCCCAGGCGATGAGCAGCCCCGCGGCGCTGGGGCCGATGAGGCGGGTGGCATTGACCATGGAGGAATTCAGAGCCACCGCGTTGGGAAGATCCGCGCGGTCCTCGATCAGATCGATCAGCAGCGACTGGCGGGTGGGCATGTCGAACGCGTTGATCACCCCCTGGAATACCTGCAGGGCGAAGATCTGCCACACCTGGATGAGACCCGTGAACATCAGCGATGCCAGCGCGAAGGACTGGAGCATGGCAAGCACCTGGGTCGCCACAAGCAGGTGGTGGCGGTTGAGGCGGTCCACCCAGACGCCGGCGAATGAGGCGAACAGGAAGGTGGGCACCTGGCCGGCGAAGCCGAGCAGGCCCAGTAGTTCCGCGGAGTGGGTGAGGCGCCAGACCAGCCAGGCCGTGGCTAGGCGGGTCATCCATGTCCCTATGAGGGAGATGCTCTGGCCGCTAAAGAACAGCCGGTAGTTGCGGTGCCGCAACGCCCGCAGCATCTGCGGCAGAGGGACGGATTTGTTGTTCATTGACTCATACTACTGTCCGGACAGGACGGATGCATCTTTACCGATAGCGCTTCGGGATCAGGGTAAAATAGACACGAATGTGTTAAGTTGAAAACAAAGCTCTTCGTAAAATCGGGGCTAGGCAATGACCTTGCCCCAAACGCCATCATAGACATGTCCAGTTTGCGCCTGTTCGCCATGCTCGGTTCCGTGTT
>JARRRO010000306.1:0-4478 GCA_037380645.1 Gammaproteobacteria bacterium
GTG
This sequence comes from Gammaproteobacteria bacterium, assembly GCA_037380645.1. Classification (GTDB taxonomy): domain Bacteria; phylum Pseudomonadota; class Gammaproteobacteria; order Eutrophobiales; family Eutrophobiaceae; genus JBBDSH01. Next base: position 4 of record JARRRO010000306.1, read on the forward strand.
CCATCCCGTACGAAATGGGAGAGTGATTATTGCCATATTTCGGTAACTCTTTGATAATAGACGCTTTCCCTGGGATTGCAAGGGAAAGGGGTCCCCCTCGTGGGTGACACAAAAGATCAGTACCCCCCCTGCGGCGTGCCAATCCTCGACGTTTTCACCCCGGTGGCGGCCTTTCCCTTGCCGCCGGCAGGGGGCGTGTGTTCCTTGATAAGCAAGTAGCCGGGATTGGCGGGGTCCGGCCATTCCCTGATGGCCAGCCTGAAATGGCGCAGCGCCTCCCGGGGCCGGTCCTGGAGCAGCAGAAAGCGGCCGTAGAGGATGTCATAGGTAATATAGTCCCCGATTGTCTGGGCGTGCCCCCTTAATTTCCCGGCCTCCTCAAGGAGCCTGTGCAACAGGGCCATATCTGGAGGGTCTCGACCCAGCATGGTATCAGCCAGTGCCAGCAGGCTGCCGTAGTTCCGGCACGCTCTCAAGACATCATGCATATGCGCCTGCTGGTCATCGCGGCTGAAAGTAATGACCAGTCTGCAATAATCAGCAAGCATTAATTGCTGTACCGTCCGCTCCCAGGGATCATAGAATTTACCACTGTCATTTAATCTTTCATAAAACCGGATGATGTCCGGATTCGCGACAATAGTCTCTTTGTCAGGCTTCAGTTTCTTATCAATCCTGGAATACAATCCATAGAACCTGTGACCGTACAACTTTGGCAATTTATTAATATAATAGATCGGCCGTGATTCGCCTTCTATGAATTCACTTAACTTTTTATAGCGGCGTTTTTCATTTGTCGTATAAAAATCAAACAGCCGGGTGGCAAATATCAATCCCTGCCTGTGATATAAAGTTACATCGGGTCGTACGCCCTTTACCAGATTAAAATAACCCAGCGTGAAAGTATCGATATCGCCGGTGGTAAAGAAGTCTGCATTTTTTGCCAGAGAATTCAGCACCACTAGCGCATATTGTTTTGCCAGGTCATCTTCGGCACGATAATCGGTGGGAATATTGAATAACAACACTGTCCCAACGAGTAAAACAGCCAGCAGCTTCTCCATGTTGACTGCGTTCAGGTGTTGTTTCATGTATTTGTTTATCACAGCCGAGGTATAGACGAGTCCAAGACAAATCCACAACACCATAATGGCGTAGGCATTTATGGGATATACCCTGAATACGTTTTGATGCGCGATATCATAATCAAAACCCAGCAGGCCGATTAGTACAAATGTACTGCCCAGATAGCCTGTTATCAGCGCCAGGCAAAATGATGGCCTCCAGACGCGCCATTGCCTGATAAACCCTGCCAGTCCCAACAGAAAACCGATCGGGCCAAACTGTACAGCGGTCTGTTCGATTACAAACCATGCATAATGGATCTTGTCCCAGATATTCGCCCCCACATCGACATCCGTGTTAGCGTAACCCTGCCGGCTTACCATGAACCAGAATTCCTTCCAGGAATCGATGGGGCCGTAAAAGCTGATGACGGGATCCATGTGTGAACGTATGACAAGCCACACATAAGGCGTCAGGCCCAGCAGCAAAAAGGGTATGGAATATGGCAGCGCTTTTATAACAGATCGTCTCACCGGCCACAGGATCAGCAGTATGGCCGGAGTGGTCAGGATCAACAGCGGCCAGTGATTGCTCAGTCCCAAACCGTAGACAAACGCCATGCCATAGAACAGGCGCCTCGAAAACGGCCGGTCTTCCTCAGCCTGATAGATGGAAAAAAGAATCAGCAGCAGGAGGATAAAGACATTCAGGGTGTAGACTTCCGAGATGATGGCCTGCGACCAGAATTCCCTGGAAAACCCCAGGCAGAGTGCCGCGACATAGGCGATATCCCTGCGTCTGAAGAGATGCTGTACCACCTTGTACATCACTATTCCGCTCAGGGCCCCGAACAGACGGGAAGAAAGGTGGCGAGATGGCCCAGCAAAGTGAACAGCGGGTAGCCGGGGGGATGGGCAATGCCGTTGAAATACGAGGCCATGATGAACAGGCCATCATCTTCGAATACCACGGTGCGGGGCATGCTCCAGCAGTAGACGGCGAAAGTTGCCGTGAATACGAGCAATAAATGCGGCCATTCCCGATTCATCAAGAAGAGCCTTCCCCTCTCCAGCCAGGAAGGCGTCATACCGGTGGCGAGATTCACCGATTCAGCACCGTCGCCCATATTCTGCATCGCGGGGGTAATTCCGTGGAAACTGCGTGGCTGTACACGGTCTCTCCAGATGAGTTACACCGGCATCCAGGGACAAGGCCCGAACTGCTCGCTGTCCACGCCAAGCTGACAAATAAAGCGCTATCCGTGTTGTTTTGGGTACGTGTGATGACGTCGCCTCCCGGTAATCGCAAGTCAGAAAGAGGCGATTCCAGGTAACGCAAAGAATCATTGTCTCTCCGGCGGTGCATCGGGTCCCGCCGTTGTTACCGCGGCGGCGGCCTCCCCTTTGCCATCGGCGGAAGACGTGTTTTTCTTGAGCAGCGCGTAGCCGGGATTGGCGGGGTTCGGCCATTCCTTTATGGCCAGCTTGAAATGACGCAGCGCCTCCCGATGACGGTTCTGGAGCAGCAGAAAGCGGCCGTAGAGGATATCGTAAGTGATGTAGTCCCTGGCGGTCGGGGCATCGTGCCGCTGTTTTGCGGCCTTTTGCAGGAGATCCTGGATGAGTTCACGATCTGGCGACTTTTGCTCCAGCATGCTGTTAATCAGGACCAGTTGAGCACCGTAGCTCCGGCAGATCCGCAGCAGATCCGCGGTGTGATCCTGTTTATCCCGCTGGTTGAACTGCGTCATTATCTTGCAATAGTCGGCGATCATGGAATGCTGCACCATGCGCTCCCAGGGATCATAGGAGTCGCCGCTGTCCAGCAACCTCTCGTAAAACCCGATAATGTTCTTGTTGACGATGATTTCGGCCGACTTTTTATCCAGCTTCTTGTCCACCTTGGAGTACGGGCCGAAGTAGTCGTATCCGAACAACTTGGGTATATCGCTGATGTAATAGATTGGCCGCGTTTCTTTTTTGATGAAATCACTCATAACCTTGTATCTTGTTTCATCGTCCGCGGTCAGCGGATCAACCAGACGTGTCGAAAACACTAACCCCAGGCTGTGATACAGACTAACGTCCGGTCGCACCCCTTCCACCAGATGGGCATATCCCAGGGTGAATGTGTCGACGTCACCCATGGTGAAAAAAATGGCGTTGGGGGCCAATGAGTTCAGAACGACGTGCGCGTATTCCTCGGCCAGCCGATCCCCGGCGCGGTAATTGTAGGGAATATTGATCAACAGCGCCGTGCCGGCGACCAGTACGGCCAGGAAAATTCTCAGGTTGGCGACAGCAAGACGCGGACCGATGAGGCGGACCGCCAGTTCGGAAAAATAGCGGATCCCCAGACATACCCACAGCACCATGATGGCGTAGGCGTTGACCGGATAAACCCGGAACACATCCTGGTGCAGGACGTCGTAATTGAACCCCAGCAGGGCGACCAGTACGAACGTGCTGCCCAGGAAGCCGAACAGCAGGGCCAGGCAAAATGAGGTCTTCCATACCCGCCATTGCCGGATGAAGCCGACCAGCCCGAATGCCACCCCTAACGGGCCGAGCTGCACCGCGGTCTGTTCCAGTACGAACCGGGCAAATAACAGCTTGTCCCAGATAGTCGCGCCCGCTTCCACGTCCGTGTGGGCGTAGCCTTCTCGGCTGACCATGAACCAGAACTGCTGCCAGTTGTCGATGTGGCCGTAAAAACTGATGACGGGATGCATATGCGAGCGGATGACCAGCCACAAGTAAGGCGTCAGTCCGAGCAGGAGAAAAGGGATGGCCTTGGGCAGGGCCTTTACGACATCCCGCCAGACCGGCCACAGGATCAGCAGCAGGGCCGGGCTGGTGAGGATCAGCAGTGGCCAGTGATTGCTGAGACCGAGGCCGTACAGCAGCGCCATGCCGTAGAACAGGCGCCTCGAGAAAGGCCTTCCTTCCTCGGCCTGGTACATGGAAAACAGAACCAGCAGCAGGAGGATAAATACATTCAGGGTGTACACTTCGGAGATGATCGCCTGGGACCAGAACTCCCGGGAAACCGCCAGGAACAGCGCGGCGGCGTAGGCGTAACCTCTTTGTTTGAACAGATAAAGGGCCACCTTGTACATCACCACGCAACTCAGGGCCCCGAACAGGGCGCTCACCAGGTGCACCCGCAGGGCGACGCTGCCCACGGGGATCAGGGTAGCGAGGTGGCCGATCAGGGTTAGCAGCGGGTAGCCGGGGGGATGGGCCGTGCCGTTGAAATAGGAGGCCATGATAAACAGGCCGTCGTCTTCGAACACAACGGTGCGGGGCATGCTCCAGCAGTACAGGGCAAACGCCGACGCGAATACCAGGAGCAGATGTGGCCACTCCCGGCCGGCGCCGATACACCCATCCATCCCCGGCAAGGCGGGA
>JARRRO010000306.1:4500-7159 GCA_037380645.1 Gammaproteobacteria bacterium
GCCCCAGGTCAACACCGCTGTAACCGCGTAGTTCCAAACGGCGCCGGCGGCGGCGCCGGCGGCCCCGGCCAGCCACCATGGAAACGAAAAATTATACAGCAGCGAGGCCAGGGCGAGGTTGATCAGTGCCCCGAACGAACAGGCGATGTAAAAGCTCAGCAGCCCCCTGAAGAACATGGCGCCGTGCAGCCGCTTGTCCCGGTAGGTGAAATAGTTGTTAAGCACGTAATTACTGGTCATGGCCGTGAAGGTGGCCAGGGCCTGGCTGGGCAGAAACAGCTGCGAGAAGTGGCGGTACATCAGCCACAGGATACACAGATGCAGAAACAGGCCGCTGAAACCGACGATGGTGAAGGCGATGAACCGCCTGGGGAAAATCCGGCCGAAAATCTTCTCTATGATGAGTGAGACGAATTCCCATATCACCATTGCGTTGAGTTTGCTTTCCCCCCGGTCGCGCTGCCTCATGGTATAAGGTACTTCAGCCACCTCCATGGGGCGGTTAGCCGAAACCAGTATATCCAGCAGGATCTTGAAACCCTTACCGGATAACCTGAAAACGACGGAATCGAAGAACTTCCGTTTCAGCATGAAATAGCCGCTCATGGGATCGGTGACGGGAACCTTGAGAATAAGCCCGCCGAGTTTCGTGGCCACCCGGCTGACCCAGACTCTGTGCCTGGAAAGCGTACCGGTATCGCCTCCTTTCATGTAGCGGCTGGCCACCACGATATCCTTGTCCCCGCGCAGCGCGTCCAGCATGGCCGGCAGGATTTTTTCGTCATGCTGCCGATCCGCATCCATGATGCAGACATACGGCGAAGCGGAGGCCAGTATCCCTTCTATGCATGCCGAGGCCAGCCCCTTGCGGCCTATCCTGCGTATGCATCTCACCCGGGAATCTGTGGCGGCTATCTCCCTGGCTAAGTCGGCGGTGCCGTCGGGGGAGTCGTCGTCCACAAAAATCAGTTCCCAGGACTTGTCCTTAAGCGCGTGATCCACGGCCTCCAGCAACAGCGGGACATTGTCGCGTTCATTGTAGGTGGGGACGACGATTGTCAGCTCTGCGGTCACAGCTTTTCCAGGTTACGGGCCGCCGGTGGTCCAACTGAGGCCGGGCGACGGTTTCTTTTTAATCCAGCCCCAGCTTCTGCAGGCGGTAGCGCAATGCCCTGAAACTGACCCCCAGAAGGCGAGCGGCGGCGGTTTTGTTCCATTTCGTCTTTTCCAGGGCGTCGACGATGATATCCTTTTCAACCTGTTCGAGATATTGGTCCAGATTGATATCGCTCCCGTCCATCGCCGCTCCATTGACGTCCTTGGCAGTCTGCGGCAATTTCAAATCCTCGAGCTCTATCTGTCCTCCCTCGCTCAGCGTCAATGCCCTTTCCAGGATGTTTTCCAGCTCCCTCACGTTGCCGGGGAAGGGGTAGATCAGCAATGCCTCCATCGCCTGTTTTGACAACCGGTCCATATCCCCTGCGGAATAACGCGTCAGGATATGCTCGATCAGCAGGGCGATGTCTTCAGGGCGTTCCCGCAGCGGCGGTATATATAATTCAATAACGTTGATCCGATAGAACAGGTCCTGGCGGAACCTGCCCTCATCGACCAGGGCACTGAGATCCTTGTGTGTGGCGGAAAGGATCCGCACATCCACCGGCACCTCCCGGTTTTCACCCACCGGCCTTACCTTCTTCTCCTGGATGGATCTCAGCAGCTTTACCTGCATGTGCGCCGGCAACTCCGCGATTTCATCCAGGAACAGGGTTCCGCCCGAGGCGGCCTGGAACAGGCCCTTCTTGTCCGCATCGGCGCCGGTAAAGCTCCCTTTCTTGTGGCCGAACAATTCGCTTTCCATGAGGTCGTGGGGAATCGCCCCGCAGTTGACGGGAATGAAGGAATTGTCCCTGCGCGGCCCCTGTTCATGGATCAGTCTCGCCGCCAGTTCCTTGCCGACGCCCGACTCGCCGCTGATGTAGACCGGCGCCTGGCTCCTGGCTAACTTGCTTATCGTCGTCCTGATCTCCTTCATCTCCCTGCTGGTGCCGATGATCTGTTTTTCGGTGACGTCCTCCTTGGTGTCGAGATTCAAGGCGGTATTGACCAGCCGCCTCAGCACCTCCAGATCGATGGGCTTGTTGACAAAATCAAATGCCCCCGACTTGAGGGCGTTGATGGCCGTCTCCATGTTCCCGTGGGCGGTGATTACCGCAACCGGCAAAAACGGATAATTTTGCTGGATGTAGGAAACGAAATCCACACCGTCCCCGTCCGGCAGGCGCATATCCGTCAGGCAAATATCGAATCGCTTGTTCTGCAATTTTTGTTTGGCGCTCTTGAGGTCTTCCACGCAGACGCAGTCGATCTTCATGCGGTTCAGCGTGATCTCGAGTAATTCCCGTATATCGGGTTCGTCATCGATGATTAGCGCTTGATTGTGTTCCATCAGACCAGACTGTGTTGTTTATCGGGGTGTGACAGTGCAATACGAAAACAGCATCCCTCTTCCGTGTTTCTGTGCAGGCTCAGGGAGGCCTGATTCGCCTCGCACAGTTCACTGGCAATGTACAGACCCAGTCCGCTTCCCTTGACACTGGTCGTAAAAAACGGCTCGAATAACTGCTCGGCGTCATTCGGGCTGATGCCGGAACCATGA
>JARRRO010000307.1:0-3869 GCA_037380645.1 Gammaproteobacteria bacterium
GGGGTGATGGGGTACTCCCCTACCCTGCCGCGGATACCGTCGGTACCGAAGTACTTTCTCATGGCGGGAATGTGAGGCGTGAGGTGTAAGGCGTGAGGGGTGGAAACACCGGCACGGTTTTCACCTTACTCCTCACCCCTTACATTCTTTTAAGCCGGCTTGGGTCCGGGCTCGTCCGAGGGGCGGACGTTGCCCGGGGCCGCCCCTTCCGGCCGGGCCGGCTGCGGCTTGCCGGAAGGGTTGTTGTCATCGTCCCAGCCCGCGGGCGGCCGCGGGATCTGGCCGTCCATGATGTCATCGATCTGGTGCGACTCCAGAGTTTCGTACTTGATCAGGGCCTCGGCCATGATGTGCAGCTTCTCCAGATTGTCCTTGAGGATCTTCTCCGCCTTGGTGTAGCTGGTATCGATGATGTTGCGGACCTCCTCGTCGATGACGTGGGCGGTTTCGTCGGAGATGCCCTTGTGCTTGGTCACCGAATGTCCCAGGAACACCTCGCCCTCGTCCTCGCCGTAGGTGAGCGGACCCAGTTTTTGCGACAGACCCCACTTGGTCACCATGTTGCGGGCGATCTCCGTGGCCCGTTGGATGTCGTTGGAGGCGCCGGTGGTCACCGCCTCTTCGCCAAACACCAGTTGTTCGGCGATGCGCCCACCGAACAGGCTGCACAGCTGGCTTTCCAGATAGCGGCGGCTGTAGCTCAGGCGGTCCTCCTCCGGCAGGAACATGGTCAGTCCCAGGGCGCGGCCGCGCGGGATAATGGTCACCTTGTATACGGGGTCGTGTCCGGGCATCATGCGCCCGACGATGGCGTGGCCGGATTCATGGTAGGCGGTGAGCTTCTTCTCCTCCTCGCTCATGACCATGGAACGGCGCTCGGCGCCCATCATCACCTTGTCCTTGGCGCGCTCGAAGTCCTCCATAGCCACGTATTTCTTGTTGGCGCGGGCGGCGAACAGGGCGGCCTCGTTGACCAGGTTGGCCAGATCGGCGCCGGAAAAGCCGGGGGTGCCCCGGGCGATGATGCTGGGGTTAATGTCATCGGCGACGGCGACCTTGCGCATGTGCACCTTCAGGATCTGCTCACGGCCGCGTATATCCGGCAGCGGCACCACCACCTGACGGTCGAAGCGGCCGGGCCTGAGCAGCGCCGGGTCCAGCACGTCGGGACGGTTGGTGGCCGCGATGACGATGATGCCCTCGTTGCCCTCGAAACCGTCCATCTCCACCAGCAACTGGTTCAGGGTCTGCTCGCGTTCGTCATGACCGCCGCCCAGGCCGGCGCCGCGATGGCGGCCGACGGCGTCGATCTCGTCGATGAACATCTCCACGAAATCCGAACCGGAAATGGTAAAGAACGGCACCCTGGCCTCGCCGGCGATGGCCTTGGCCAGCAGGGTCTTGCCGGTGCCGGGCGGGCCCACCATGAGCACACCGGAAGGGATCTTGCCGCCCAGTTTCTGGAACTTGCCGGGGTCGCGCAGGAACTCCACCAGTTCGGCCACCTCCTCCTTGGCCTCTTCCACGCCGGCGACGTCGGCGAAGGTGATCCTGACCTGATCCTCACCCAATAACCGCGCCCGGCTCTTGCCGAAGGACAGGGCGCCACGGCCCCCGCCGCCGCCCTGCATCTGTCGCATGAAATAGATCCAGATGCCCAGCAGCAGCAGGATGGGGAACCAGGAGATGAAGGCGTGGGCCCAGAATGAATTCTGGTTGGGTTCGTGGCCCTTGATCTCGACGTTGTTGTCCAGCAGGGTCCCGATCAGGGCCTCATTGCTGGTCTCGGGGCTGTAGGTGGAAAACCGCGAGCCGTCCGTGTACTTGCCGTTGATGGTGTTGCCCTCAATGGTCACCGACTCCACGCGCCCGCTCTTCACCGAGGAGACGAACTGGGAATAGGGGACATTGCCGGGCACCGACGGTGCGCCGAAATTGCGAAAGACCATCATCAGCACCAGGGCGATGATGACCCAGAGCACCAGGTTTTTTGCTATGTCACTCAAGATGCGGATACCTCATGAACGCTGCATCCCGTGCCCGGCGACCGGCCGGGCCGGCACGCGGCGCCGGGTCCTGTCCGCAGCCCCGTCGATGCAGAAAAGTTCGTCAAATACATTCGCTTACTATACATTATAGCGCCTTGCCAGCATATAAAATTCCCGGGAACTGTCCCGGGATGCCTTGGGTTTACGGACCATAACTTTCTGAAAACGTTCATTTAATTCTCGCCGGTATTGCTCCGTGCCGGCGCCCTGAAACAGTTTTACCAGAAAATCGCCCCCCGGGGACAGGACCCGGCAGGCGAAATCCAGCGCCGCTTCGGCCAGGCCCATGCAACGGGCCTGATCCGTGCTGCGTACACCACTTAAATTGGGGGCCATATCCGAGATTACAAGGTCCGCACGCGCCCCTCCCAGGGCCGCCAGACATGCCTCGATCACCGCCTCCTCGGTGAAGTCACCGCGCACGAATTCCACGCCGGCAACGGCCTCCATCTCCAGCATATCCACGGCGATCACCCGGCCGCCGCCGTCCACCTTTGTCGCGGCATACTGGGACCAGCCGCCCGGAGCGGCGCCCAGGTCGATAACGGTCTGACCGCGGTGGAACAGCCGGTCGCGCTGGTCGATCTCCATGAGCTTGTACACCGCCCGCGAGCGGTACTGCTCTTCGCGGGACTTTTTGACGAAGGGATCGCGCTTCTGTCGCTGCAGCCAGGATTTACTGTGTTTCGCCATCATACGAACCCGGGTATCGGTTCCGGTAATCATCCCGCTTCGCGCCAAAAATGACCAAAAACTTTTGATCTCGCAAAGACGCCAAGACGCGAAGAACACAAAGAAATGAAATTATTTATTCTTGGCGAGATGAATCTTTACCGGAGTAAAATCTTTGTCAGGAGCAACCGCCCGGTGCGAAGCAATATGCACCTGCAGCTCAGACGTAGCGGACTTCCAGGATTTCATACTCGACCACGCCGCCGGGGGCGTCTACGCCCACCTGTTCCCCCTCTTCCTTGCCGATCAGGGCGCGGGCGATGGGGGAGGAAACGGAGATGAGGCCGTGATCGATGTCCGCCTCTTCCTCGCCCACGATCTGGTAGGTCACCTCCTTGTCCGTCTGCAAGTTGAGCAGATCCACGGTGGCACCGTATACGCTGCGGCCATCGTCCTTTAGGCTGCTGACGTCGATGATCTGGGCCTCGGCCAGTACGGACTCGATGGTGTTGATACGGCCCTCGATGAAGCCCTGCTGTTCGCGGGCGGCGTGGTATTCCGCATTCTCGCTGAGGTCGCCGTGGGCGCGCGCCTCGGCGATGGCCTGGATCACCTTGGGCCGATCGACGGTCTTGAGCTTGTTCAACTGCTCCCGCAGCCTTTGCGCGCCTTTTGCAGTCAGGGGTGTCTTAGCCATCAGTAGCTCCCTTATGTAACTCCTGCAGACAATTCACCTGCTCCAGCGTACCCACCTTGAGCGCCCGGATAGTGGCATCGGCGCCGGCCATGGTGGTCGTGTAAAACACCTTGTGCTGCAGGGCCGTGCGGCGAATGGAGAAGGAATCGGCAACGGCCTTTTTACCCTCGGTCGTGTTTACTATCAGGTCTATTTCGTCATTTTTCAACATGTCCACGACGTGGGGCTGCCCCTCGCGGACCTTGTTGACGCCCCGGCATTCCAGGCCCGCCTCGCGTATGGCCGCCGCGGTGCCATGGGTGGCGCACAGGGAAAAGCCCAGATCATGCAGTTCCCGGGCCACCGTCTTGATCTGCTGCTTGTCCGCGTCCCGGACGCTGAGGAAAGCCAGGCCGCCGTCCGGGATGCCTTCCCCCGCGCCCAGCTGCGCCTTGGAGAAGGCCTCGCCGAAG
>JARRRO010000308.1:0-1406 GCA_037380645.1 Gammaproteobacteria bacterium
TGCTGCGGGCCTTTGAACTGTTCCGCGACCGGCAGGACATTCTGGGCCATTACCGGCAGCGCTTCCACCACGTACTGGTGGACGAATTCCAGGACACCAATGCCCTGCAGTATGCCTGGCTGCGCCTGCTGGCGGGCGGGGACGGCACCCTGTTCGCCGTCGGCGACGATGACCAGTCCAACTACAGCTGGCGCGGCGCGCGCATGGAGAACATGCAGCGCTTCGAGCAGGATTTCCCCGAGACCCGCCTCATCCGGCTGGAGCAGAACTACCGCTCCACGGCCACTATCCTCAATGCCGCCAACGCCCTCATCGCCCACAACACCGCCAGACTGGGCAAGGAATTATGGACCGACGGCGTCGAGGGCGAACGCATCGATGTCTATTCCGCCTACAATGAGCATGATGAGGCGCGCTTTGTGGTGGACCGGATCACGACCTCCAGGCAGAAGGGGGAGAACTACGGCGACCATGCCGTGCTGTACCGGGTCAGCGCCCAGTCCCGGGTACTGGAAGAGATCCTCATGCAATCCGGCGTGCCCTACCGGGTCTACGGGGGCATGCGTTTCTACGAACGGGCGGAGATCAAGGACGCCCTGGCCTACCTGCGACTGGCCGTGTTCCATGACGACGATGCCTCCTTCGAACGCATCGTCAACACCCCCACCCGGGGCATCGGCCAGCGTACCGTGGACGAGCTGCGCGGCGCGGCCCGCCGCGACGCCGTCACCCTCTGGCAGGCGGCCCTGCAGGCCGTGCGCGAGAAGAGCCTGGGCGCCCGCGCCCTGGCGGCCCTGGAGCGCTTCCTGCGCCTCATCCACCAGATGGGCGGCGCGGCCCAAGAGCTGCCGCTGGAGGAGGCCATGGACCTGGTCATCCGGCAGAGCGGTCTCATAGAGCACTTTCGCAAGGAGCGGGGCGAGAAAGGCGAGGCGCGCATCGAGAACCTGGAGGAACTGGTCACGGCGGCGCGGGAGTTCAAGGTGGACAAGGACGTGCACGGCGATCTCGAGCCGTTGCCGGCGTTTCTCAGCCATGCGGCCCTGGAATCAGGAGAGACCCAGGCCGACGCCCACACCGATTCCGTGCATCTGATGACCCTGCACGCCGCCAAGGGCCTGGAGTTCCCCCAGGTTCACCTGGTGGGCATGGAGGAGGGCCTGTTTCCGCACCAGCGCAGCAGCAGCGACCCGGTGCAGCTGGAGGAGGAACGGCGCCTGTGTTACGTGGGCATCACCCGCGCCCAGGAGCGCCTCACCCTGACCTACGCCCAGCACCGGCGTCTGCACGGCTCGGATTATTACCCGCAACCGTCCCGCTTCCTGCGCGAGCTGCCCGCGGAACTGCTGAACGAGGTGCGCCTGGGCAGCGGCATCAGTCAACCGTTGTTTCATAGTACGCCGGCC
>JARRRO010000308.1:1413-4028 GCA_037380645.1 Gammaproteobacteria bacterium
GAATCATAGTACGCCGGCCGAGACAGCCGGCGACGGCAGTGGCTTCAGCCTGGGCGAGCGGGTGATACATGCCCGCTTCGGTGAGGGGGTGGTGTTGAATCTGGAGGGCCAGGGCAGCCACGCCCGCGTCCAGGTCAACTTCGAGCGGGCCGGCAGCAAGTGGCTGGTGCTGGCGTATGCCGGACTGGAACATGCTTGATCGCAGTAACAACAACATATAGCCACAGAGATCACAGAGGAATTAAAAAGATTGTGTGACAGGAATATTCCGATTGAATCTGTACATTCCCGTCGTTACTTTCCGGCAAGCATCAAAACAAAAAATATTTTTCTCTGTGTTCCTCTGTGATCTCTGTGGCGTTAAAAAAACTTGAGCGAAGGCATATGTGGTGGGGGTATACAGATGTTTCGATTAGTAGAGGGCGGAATAATGAAGATAATAATGTTTGTTTGGATACTGGCGGGGGTTTTGCTGCTGGCGGGGTGTGGCGGCAGCGGCGGGGATGGCGGCGGCGCGGCGGCGCCAAAGACGGCCAGCAACAAGGTGTTTCACTGGAAGATGGTGACCACCTGGCCGGCCAACTTTCCGGTGTTCCAGGAAGGGGCGGAGAAATTCGCCGACGACGTACGCGTCATGAGCGACGGCCGGCTGGACATCAAGGTCTATGCCGGCGGCGAGCTGATCCCGGCCCTGGGGGTGTTCGACGCCGTGTCCCAGGGCACGGTGGAGATGGGTCATGGCTCCCCTTATTACTGGGCCGGCAAAGTGCCGGCGGCCCAGTTCTTCTCCTCGGTCCCCTTCGGGATGACGGCCAGGGGCATGAACGCCTGGCTGTACCAGGGGGGCGGCCTGAAACTGTGGCGGGAGGTCTACAAGCCCTTCAACCTGGTGCCCTTCCCCGGCGGCAACACCGGCATCCAGATGGGCGGCTGGTTCAACAAGAAGATCGACTCCCTCGATGATATCAAGGGGCTGCGCATGCGCATCCCCGGCCTGGGCGGCAAGGTGCTGGCCGCGGCCGGAGGCAACCCGGTGCTGATGGCTGGCGGCGAGATCTACACGGCTCTGGACCGGGGCGCCATAGATGCCACGGAATGGGTGGGCCCGTTTCATGACATGCGCCTCGGCCTGAACCGCGCCGCCAAGTATTATTACTATCCGGGCTGGCACGAACCGGGGACGGAGTTCGAGTTCATCGTCAACAGCAACAACTGGGCCCAGCTGCCGAAGGATCTGAAAAAGATAGTGGAAGTCGCGGCCCGGTCCACCTCGCTGTGGATCTTCTCCGCCATGGAGGACCGCAACGGCAAGGCCCTGAAAAAGCTGGAGGCCAGCAAGAACGTCCAGATCCTGGAGTTTCCCGATGCCGTACTCAAGAAGCTGAAACAGATGACCAGGAAAACCCTGGATGAGGAAGCGGCCAAGGACCCGGAATTCAAGCGGGTCTACGAGGCCTACCGCGCCTACGAGGACCAGTATGCCGACTGGAGCAGGCTGGACGTGGAATCCGCCCGCTGGTACATGAAAGACAATCCTGAAAACTGACTGAGGCGGGGCGGCGGGGGGTTGCTACTGGCTGTTGGCCACCATGTAATCCACCGCGGCCTTGACCTGGGCGTCGGACAGGGCCGGGTTGCCGCCCTTGGGGGGCATGGCCAGGGGGCCGCCGCTGCTGAAGCCGTGCAGGGCGTGCTTATAAAGGGTGGACTTGCCCTTGGCGATGCGCGGCGCCCATTCCTTCTTGTTGCCGAACTGGGGGACGCCCGGCAGGCCGGCGCCGTGACAGGAGACGCACAGGCCGTTGAATACCTGCTTGCCGACGTCGCCGGTTTTTTCACTCCCGCCCGTCGCCGCGGTCTTCTCCGCGGGGGCGGCCGCCGCCTGGGTCTGTTCCTGACCCTTGATCTGCACCTGCCCCACGGGCTGGGTCGCCTTCTCTACATTCGTCGTATGCTCCGCGGACATGTTCATGTGTTCTTCACTGATGCCGATGGAACGCGCGGCGATCAGGAAAATGATGATCATGAGGGCCAATATACCGATAACGATGGAATAGTTTCGGAAAAATATTTTATCTTGTTCTTTGCTCATGGTTCAGCCTAGTTCTTTTTTGGGTAGCGGAATGCGTTCAGCCCGAAAGTATACCCATTGTCCCGGTCTCTGGAAACTTTGAATCCGCACGGAGGGCGATTCCTGCCGGCGTGGCCCCGGTTTTGAGGCCCCTGCCCCGCTCCACGTCCCCCCCGGTTTTCGTATACAATTGTGGTCTCGTGGCCCGGGCTTCGAGATTCGTTATCAGACTGATTATCTGTTTGAGTTGTAACAACTGTTTGTTTCCTTGTAGCTAATAGCTGTTTTTGTAGCCGCCCGTAGCTCAGGGACGACCTACAGGGATGCAGGAAGTGCCGATAATGTCGGGAACCTATTATCGGCGAGAGCGTGCAGGGCGGAGCCCTGCGGGATTGGCAGGTAGAGAAACCGGGATTGAGAAGTTAAATATGGCGCCCGTAGCTCAGGGACGACCTACAGGGATGTAGGAAGTGCCGATAATGTCGGGAACCTATTATCGGCGAGAGCGTGCAGGGCGGAGCCCTGCGGGATTGGCAGGTAGAGA
>JARRRO010000309.1:0-2612 GCA_037380645.1 Gammaproteobacteria bacterium
CCCTTCGGCAGCGAGGTGCTGTCGGACGGGTCGGTGCGCTTCCGCCTCTGGGCCCCCGCCGCCGGGCGGGTACAGCTGAGGCTGGAAAACGGCGAAGGCGAAACCGACCTTGCCATGATGCAGCGGCAGGGTGGTTGGTATGAGGTGACCACCGCCCTGGCGTCCCACGGCAGCCTGTATACATTCGTCATTGACGGCCGCCTGCAGGTGCCGGACCCGGCCTCACGTTTCCAGCCGCGGGACGTGCACGGCCCCAGCCAGGTTATCGATCCCGTACTCTGGCGCTGGCACGACGGGGACTGGACGGGACGCCCCTGGGCGGAGATGGTGATCTACGAACTGCACGTGGGCACGTTTACCGGGCAGGGCGATTTCCAGGGGGTCATTTCCAGGCTGGATTACTTACGGGACCTCGGCGTCACGGCAATAGAGCTGATGCCGGTCTCCGACTTCCCGGGCGCGCGCAACTGGGGCTATGACGGGGTACTTCCGTTTGCGCCGGACAGCCGCTACGGCACGCCGGATGACTTGAAAAGCCTGGTGCAGGCGGCCCACGGCAAAGGAATCATGGTATTCCTGGACGTCGTCTACAACCACTTCGGTCCGGACGGCAACTACCTGCATCGCTACGCACCGGATTTCTTTACCGCCAGGCATCACACCCCCTGGGGCATGGCAGTTAATTACGACGGTGACAACAGCCGCGTGGTCAGGGACTTCTTCATCCACAACGCCCTGTACTGGCTGGAGGAGTATCACATGGATGGACTGCGGCTGGATGCCGTGCACGCCATTATCGACGATTCGAAGCCGGACATCCTGGAGGAGCTGGCGGCGGCGGTACGGAACGGGCCGGGCAGGCGGCGCCATATCCACCTGCTCCTGGAAAACGACAACAACGACGCGCATTACCTTGCGCGCACCGGGGAGGACGGGCCGCTATGGTACGACGCCCAGCTCAACGACGATCTGCATCATTGCCTGCATGTTCTAATCACAGGTGAAACGGACGGCTATTACCAGGACTACGCAGACAATCCCGCGTGGTACCTGGGCCGCGCGTTGGCCGATGGCTTTGCCTACCAGGGAGAGACGTCCGCATACCGGGAAGGCAGGCTGCGCGGCACTCCCAGCGGGCAGCTCCCGCCCGCGGCCTTTGTGGGCTTTCTGCAGAACCACGATCAGATCGGCAACCGGGCCTTGGGCGAACGCATCACCGCTCTCGCCCCGGTCGAGGCGGTGCGGGCGGCCACCGCCGTGGTCCTGCTTGCCCCCGGCGTCCCTCTGCTGTTTATGGGGGAGGAGTGGGGGGCGGTTCAGCCCTTCCCCTATTTCTGCGATTTCGACCGGGACCTGGGCAGGCGGGTGGCGGAGGGCCGGCGCAGCGAGTTTGCACACTTTCCCCAGTTTGCCGACCCGGCGGGTCAGGCCCGCATCCCCGATCCCAATGCCCCGGAGACCTTCGCCCGGGCCCGGCTCGACTGGGACAAACTGGTTCAGGACCGGCTGGACTTGCACAGCGCGCTGCTGGCGCTGCGGGCCAGGGTCATCGTGCCTCTGCTGGAGCAGATCACGCCGGGCACCGCCCGCTTCCGGACGCTGTCAAAGGAAGCGCTGCAGGTGGAATGGCCGCTGGCGATGGGTGCGGTGCTGACTCTGTGCGCGAATCTCGCCGACACACCCTGCGCCCCCGCTCCGCCGTTAACGGACGAGCCTTTCTTCTTCACCCCACCGGATTGTCGGGACGGGCTGCGCCGGGGGGAGTGGCCGCCGTGGCTGGCCGCCTGGACCCTGGCGGGATGCTGATCAGGAATCTCCTTCCCCCGGCGCCCGGGGAGGTTTTTTTGTGAGCGGGACCGCCCATGTAGAAGGACCGCCGGAAGCGGCGGAGGAGGAACCGCTCCCGGACGTGACCCCGGTTTCCAGCTATCGTCTGCAGTTCAACCGGGAGTTCACCTTTCGTGACGCGGCCGCTCTCGTTCCCTACCTAAGCCGCCTCGGCATCGCCCACGTTTACGCCTCCCCTTACCTCACGGCTCGCCCGGGCAGCCATCACGGCTACGACATCATTGACCATAACGCGCTCAATCCGGAGATCGGTAGCCCCGGGGACTTTGAAAGATTCTCCGCGGTCCTGCGGCAACACGGCATGGGGCAGATACTCGATCTGGTGCCCAATCACATGGGGGTGATGGGCAGCGAAAACCGCTGGTGGCTGGATGTCCTGGAGAACGGCCCGGCGGCGGACCACGCCGATTTCTTCGACATAGACTGGCGGCCGGTGAAAAGGGAATTGCGCGGCAAGGTGCTGCTGCCTGTACTCGCCGATCACTACGGCATCGTGCTGTACAGCGGCGATCTGACCCTGGGATTCGACCCCGCCGCAGGCGAATTCAGTTTCTGGTATTTCAACCACCGCTTCCCGGTGGATCCGCAGAAGTATCCCTCCCTGCTCAAGTTCCGCCTTGCTGGCCTGCGCAACGAACTGGAGGAAGACGACCCCTGCCTGGCAGCATTCTTGGAGCTCATCGCCGATTTCGGCCGCCTCCCGGGCCGCACCGTCGCATCGGAAAAGCAGCGCCGGGCGCGCCGGCGTGACACGGAGGAGCACA
>JARRRO010000310.1:0-4026 GCA_037380645.1 Gammaproteobacteria bacterium
GGGATCAGCACTTCCCCGTCAAACAGGAAGCGTGCGGTGCGCAGCACCGAGGCGCTCTTGAAGGTGGTCTGCGCAGCACTCTCGTCCACGTTGACTTCCACGGTGAATCTCCCCGTGGGATGCTCGATGTGGCAGAGTTTGGGATTGCCTTCCGGGATCATTGCCAGGGGGAAGGCGGGGGTGCCCTCCGTCGCCGCCGCCGTGGCCACACTCACCGCGGCGAATACACCGATGGAGTCGTGCACCCGGTGGGGGATGAAGCTGCGGGTGTTAATCATGCAGCCGTTTTTCGATTTCGACACCAGGGTCATCTTGGGCACGGTCTTCTCGCTGACATCGCCCAGGTTCATCATGTGCCCGGCCTTGAGGCGTATGGCCTCCACCCTTTTCTTTAAACCAGCATTGCCCTCCAACTCCGCTATTGATTCGTTGCCGGTGAGGTCAAAGGACGCCGCGTCCATGACCACCACCGGCATGCCGTTGTCCACCAGGGTGGCCGGCACACCCTCGATCTCGTCCACCACGTTGCCGGTGGGGAACAGGGCGCCGCAGGAGGAGCCGGCCACGTCCAGGAACTCGATCATGATGGGGGCGTGGGTGCCGGGCACCCCGTCGATGGCGGCATCGCCCTCGTAGTTCACCTGGCCGCCCGGGGTCTGGATGCGCTCCTTGGCGATGCTGTCGGTGTTCTCCATGTAGACGGTGACCTCGGTCTCCCCGTCCTCGGCCTTGACCAGACCTTTTTCGATGGCGAAGGGCCCGACACCGGCCAGGATGTTGCCGCAGTTCTGCCTGGTGGAGGTACGCGGCTCGTCCACGAACACCTGCACGAACAGATAATCCACGTCCACTCCTTCCCGCTCCGAGGGCCTGATAATGGCCACCTTGCTGGTCAGGGGGTGGGCGCCGCCCACGCCGTCGATCTGGCGCTTGTCCGGCGAGCCCATGACCGCCAGCAGGATGCGCTCGCGCAGGGTCTCGTCGGCGGGCAGATCACCGGCCATGAAATATGTACCCTTGGAGGTGCCGCCGCGGAACAGGGAACAGGGGATTCGTGTCTGCATGATATCCGTCCTGTATGTGCGTGTATGTCGGGAACAGATACTATTACATAATGCGCCGCGTAAGAAGCCGTTGGCTTTTCATCGCCCTTCCTCCGGGAGTATCATTACCCGGGAATCTGCCGCCCTGTCGCGTGACATAAAAAGAATGAGAGCCGCCGGGGGTCAATCGCACACCGAGGAGTGACCATGAAACGAGCCATTGCCGTCCGCAATATCCACCGTGCCAATCCCAAGACCATCGATGAACTGGGCCGTATGGGTGTGGCCACCGTGCACGAGGCCCAGGGCCGCGTCGGCATGATGAAGCCGTACATGCGTCCCATCTATCCCGACGCCTGCATCGCCGGCAGCGCCGTCACCATCCTGGCCCATCCCGGCGACAACTGGATGCTGCACGTGGCCATAGAACTGTGCCAGCCGGGGGACATCCTGGTGGTCGCCCTGTCGGCAGACTGCACCGACGGTATGTTCGGCGACCTGCTGGCGGAATCCTCCATGGCCCATGGCATCAAGGGACTGGTCATAGACGCCGGTGTGCGAGACACCGCGGATCTGAAAAAGATGGGATTTCCGGTGTGGTCACGCGCCGTGCACGCCAAGGGCACGGTCAAGGCGACGCCTGGCTCAGTGAACGTGCCGGTGGTCTGCGCCGGCGCCTACGTCTATCCCGGCGACGTTATCGTCGCCGACGACGACGGCGTCTGCGTGGTGAAGCGCCAGGAGGCCGATGAGGTCGCCAGCCTGGCCAAGCAGCGGGAAGACAACGAGGAGTCCAAGCGCAGGCGCCTCAAGGCCGGCGAGCTTGGCCTGGACATGTACAGCATGCGCCCGAAGCTGGAGGCAGCCGGCCTGGTCTACATCGATTCCATCGACGATCTGGAAAATTTTACGGAATGATAGCCACAGAGATCGCAGAGAGAAAGAAGCTGGATCGTGAATAATGAATGGTTAATAGTAAATATTCCTCGTCATGCCGCAAGATTGCATAGCAATCTATCCGGCATCCAGTTTCGATGAAATAAAACCTGGAGACCGGATAACTGCTTCGCAGTTTCCGGTATGACGATCACCGTTTTTCGATTTACTCCTCTGTGATCTCTGTGTCCTCTGTGGCCAGTCAGTAATCTTTTTTAATACAAAACAGGGAATTTAATTTATTTCGAAATGACCGGCGTTATTCTCATCACCGGCGCGGGCCGCGGCATCGGCGCCGCAACGGCGCGGCTGGCCGCGCGGCGGGGCTTTGATGTCTGCGTCAACTACCGGAGCAACCGCGCAGCGGCCGAAGCCGTGGTAGCGGACATCGAGGCCGCGGGGCAGCGGGCCGTCGCGGTACCCGCCGACGTGTCTGTTGAATCCGATGTCATGCGCCTGTTCGAGAACTGCGATCGGGCGCTGGGTCCGCTCACGGCCCTGGTCAACAATGCCGGCGTTCTTGAATCCCAGATGCGGGTGGAGACCATGGACGCCGCCCGCCTGCAGCGTGTCTTCGCTGTCATCGTGGCCGGGTCCTTTCTGTGCGCGCGCGCGGCCGTGCGCCGCATGTACGTGGACTATGCCGCAAGCAAGGGCGCCATCGACACCTTCACCCACGGCCTGGCCCTGGAAGTGGCGGAGGAAGGCATCCGCGTCAACGCCGTGCGGCCGGGCATCATAGACACCGAGATCCACGCCAGTGGCGGCGAACCGGACCGCATCCAGCGCGTCAAGGATAAGGTCCCCATGAAGCGCGCCGGCATGCCGGAGGAAGTCGCCGGGGCCATACTCTGGCTGCTGTCCGGCGAGGCTTCCTACACCACGGGCGCCGTCATCGACGTGGCGGGCGGCAGGTAAACCGGTCCCGCCCCTTCCCCATATCCCGGCCGCCGCCGGCGCAACCGAAACCGTGAAGTAGCACAAGCATTAAGCTGTAAAATCTGTTATTATGTTTTTTTCCCGCCCCGTGTATGCGCATGTAGAGCGATGCCGTCCACGGCGCCCGGTACGCGCGTTCCACCCGCGCGGCTAAATCTATAATTCAATCAATCCGGTTACCCAGGAAAGTTGCTGAGTTTTTTCGCAAAACGTGGTTCTGTGCCCGATCCCGACGCCCAGCCGTCGGGTGAGCAACGTCTATCCACCTTGTGGATGGTGTGCCTGGCCCTCCTCGTCGGCATCTTCGGCGGCTTTGGCTCCGTGCTCTTCCGGATGATTATCGCTATCAGCCACAACCTGTTCTTCAACAGCCAGTTCAGTCTCGACTATGAACCGCTCCATCATACGGTGCCGAGCCACTGGGGCGCTCTCATTATCCTGGTGCCGGTGGTGGGCGCACTGCTGGTTACCTGGATCATCAATACATTGGCCCCCGAGGCCCGCGGGCACGGCGTGCCGGAGGTGATGAACGCGATTTACTACCAAGAAGGGCGCATACGCCCCGTACTGGTCGGGGCCAAGGCCGTGGCTTCCGCCCTTTCCATTGGTACCGGCGGCTCGGTGGGGCGCGAGGGACCCATCATCCAGATAGGCTCGGCCTTCGCCTCCACCCTGGGGCAGATCATCAACATGCCGGCGCGACAGCGCGTGGTGCTGGTAAGCGCGGGGGCGGCGGCCGGGATCGCCGCCACCTTCAACGCCCCCATCGGGGGTCTGGCCTTCGCCATCGAGCTGATGCTGGTCTCCATCAGCGCCCGCACCGTCTCCCTGGTAGCGCTGGCCACGGTCACCGCCACCTACATCGGCCGCTTCTTCTTCGGCCTGCATCCCACGTTCAACGTCCCCAAGCTGTTTGAACTGACCTATAACCCCATCGTGACCCTGTACACGCTGGCGCTGTGCCTGCCCTTCGGCATCATCATGGGTCTGATCTCGACTCTGTTCATTCATTCCATCTACTGGGCCGAGGACCGTTTCGAGGGATCCATCAAGAATTCCTACCTGCGCCATGCGAGCGGCATGCTCGTGGTGGGTCTCATCATGTACG
>JARRRO010000311.1:0-2598 GCA_037380645.1 Gammaproteobacteria bacterium
CATCGAGAGCGCCGACGTGACGTTGATGGGCGGGTCGCTGCACGGGTTGGCCGATGCGGTGCAGATCTCCCGGGCCACCCTGCGCAATATCCGGCAGAACCTCCTCGGTGCCTTTATCTACAACGCCCTCGGCATCCCCATCGCCGCAGGAGTCATCTATCCATTGTTCGGCGTGCTGCTCAACCCCATCATCGCCGGCGCGGCGATGGCCATGTCCTCGGTCACAGTGGTGACCAATGCCAACCGCCTGCGCCTGTACGCCCCCCGGGAGAATTACTCATGAGCGTATGGGTGGTCAACGGGGCCGGTGCGGCGCTGATCGTGTTCGTGGTGGTGTGGTTCTGGATCATCAAGCCGGGAGCGTGAACAATTTCCGCGCCGCGCCCCTTTCTCCCTTCGATCAGTTTAAAATGTCCGTCATGAACAGCTACGGGGTATCCGCCGTCGGGAGGCACGGGTGAATTGGTGGGGTAAGCTGCTGGGTGGCACGTTCGGCTATATGCTGGGCGGGCCGTTGGGCGCCATGCTGGGCGCGGCCCTGGGCCACAAGCTGGACAAGAGCGTCGACCGCGGCTTTGAGGGGCCGCGCCTCACCCACGCCGATCAGGAACGCATCCAGACGGCCTTCTTCACCGCGACCTTCTCAGTCATGGGCCACCTGGCCAAGGTGGACGGGCAGGTCTCGGGAAACGAGATCGAGCTGGCCCGGGCGGTGATGCAGCGCATGGATCTCACCGAGGAGCACAAGAAGGCCGCCATCAATCTCTTTAACGAAGGCAAGCGTCCGGATTTCCCCATCGATGAGGCGCTGGAGCAGTTCCGGCGCGAGTGCCACCGCCGGCGCAGCCTGATGCGGGTGTTCATCGAGATCCAGATCAACGCCGCCTACGCCGATGGCGTGATGCACGCCGATGAAAAGAAACTGCTGCTGCACATGTGTGAGGTGCTCGGCATCTCGCGGTTTGAGTTTGCCCAGCTGGAGGCCATGGTCCGCTTTCAGCACCACGCAGCCGGTGCGGGCAGGGCGCGGGGCGCCGCCGCACAAGCGCCGGAGCGGTCCCTGTCCGAGGCATACGCCGTACTTGGCGTGTCACGCCAGGCCACTGATGCCGAGGTCAAGAAGGCCTATCGCCGGCTGATGAATCAGCACCATCCCGATAAGCTGGTGGCCAAGGGATTGCCCGAGGAAATGATGAAGATGGCCTCGGAAAAGACCCATGAGATCAAGAGCGCCTACGAGCAGATACGCAAGTCGCGCGGTTTTTGAACGCATTCAGAATCATTCCAGGCCCCATGGCATCACGCTTGGCCGCAACATTTTTCCGTCTCTTTGGGCTATAATGGCCTCATAGGGAGGGCTCGCGCATGAGCCATTCGCAATCCCCGCGTAACAAGCGTACCGGACACGCCAAGGACTGCCGGCCCCCGAGCTGTGGGCGGGGAGAAATTCAAGCGCCTGCTCTTTAATATTAACTGAAGGAAATAGCTTGTAATGGCCCAAAACGCCGCGAGAAGGTCGGTAATGACCCTCTATTCCGGGATGAACTGTCCTTTGAGTCACCGGACGCGCATGGCGTTGGCGGAGAAGAACATCTCCGTCGAGGTCCTCTTCGTGGACAAGGACAGCCTTCCGGAAGACCTCATCGATCTCAATCCCTACCATACCCTCCCTGTCCTGGTGGACAGGGATCTGGTGCTGTATAACGATCACATCATCATGGAGTACCTGGACGAGCGCTATCCGCACCCGCCGCTGATGCCTGTGGACCCGGTGTCGCGGGCCAGGACGCGCCTGATGATGTATCGTATCGACCGTGACCTGTTCAATGTCGTCGACGACATCGTGTCAGGTCACGCAAGCGCCGCCGATAACGCCCGCAGGATCATCCGCGACGGCCTCACCGCCATCGCGCCCATATTTGCAAAAAAGCCGTTCTTTATGAGCGATGAGATCACCTTGATGGATTGCAGCCTGACCAGCCTGCTGTGGCGGCTGCCGGCCCTGGGCATCAAGCTGCCGCCCCAGGCCGATCCGGTGACCAAGTATGCCGAGCGTATGTTTGCCAGGGAGTCCTTCCAGGCCAGTCTCACCAACCTCGAACGGGACCTGCAGCCTTAGTCGGCTGCCGCGCCGGCGGGTCGAAATAAATCTCAATTTGTGGTTACATCGGGATATGGTGTTTATATGTCGGAAATGACGCCAAGCCGGCCTTATCTCATCCGCGCCATCTATGACTGGATCGTGGACAACGGCTGTACGCCCCACGTATTGGTCAATACCCAGTTGGAGGGCGTCGAGGTCCCGGTGCAGTATGTCAAAGACGACAAGATCATCCTCAATGTGGGTCCCAGCGCGACCCAGGCCCTGGTGATCGACAACGAGAACATCCAGTTCAGCGCCCGCTTCGGCGGCGTCTCCACCCAGGTCAAGGTGCCGACGCGGGCGGTCATGACCATCTATGCCCGGGAGACGGGTCAGGGCATGGTGTTCGCCGAGGACGACGACGAGCCCAAACCGCCGCAGCCGACGCCGCCGCGGCCCAATCTGCGCGTCGTGAAATAACCTTCCTTCCGTCCCTGGGAGGCGCGGACATGATC
>JARRRO010000312.1:0-2572 GCA_037380645.1 Gammaproteobacteria bacterium
TGCCCACCTTGTCGATGGGAATATGCCGGGTATCCTTGCTGCCCTGGATATCCGGTATTTCTTTGCTCGCCAATGTTGCTGATCGATTCATCGCTTGTAACCCGTTTTCAATGATCATCCGCCCCCACAGCCGGCTCGTCGAGGACTATTTGCAGAATAGCGCAATGCTATTCTTTAGTATTTTACTAGGTTTTTGCCCGCAATTCACGCCCGAAAGACCCCGGCTGCGGAATCGGCAGAGAACTGCAGCGGCCCTATGATCTTCGGCCGAGAGCGTGGCTTATTTGTTCCGCTCCACGATATAGTACGCAATCTGCCGCAGGATGTCCGCCCGCTGATCGAAAACCTCCAGGGCGGCCAGCGCTTTCACATGCAGTTCCTGCGCCACCCGCTTGGCGCCATCCATGCCGAGCAGATTGGGATAGGTGGGTTTGTTACGCTGCAGATCGGAGCCCTGGGGCTTGCCCAGGGTTTGGGTATCCCCTTCCACGTCGAGGATATCGTCCTGCACCTGGAAGGCAAGGCCGATACAGTCGGCGAATTCCGAGATCCGGTCAAATTTCGCCGGCTCACAGGCGGGACTGGATAACGCCCCCAGCTCGACGCTGGCGCGGATCAGGGCGCCGGTCTTGTGCCTGTGCATGTTTTCCAACTGGGCGATGTCCAGGGTCTTGCCCACCGCAGCCAGATCTATGGCCTGCCCGCCCGCCATGCCCCTGGAACCGCTGGCGGTTGCCAGGCGATCGATCATGTCGAGGCGCTGCCGCGCCTCGACCCGGATGCCCGTGTCCGCGGCGAGGATGTGGAAGGCCAGGGCCTGGATAGCGTCACCGGCCAGAATTGCCGTGGCCTCGCCGTAAACCCGGTGACAGGTGGGCCTGCCGCGGCGCAGATCATCGTCATCCATGGCGGGCAAGTCGTCGTGGATCAGGGAATAGCCGTGGATCATCTCCACCGCCACGGCCGGACCGTCCAGGCAGGGCAGATCCACGCCAAAGGCCTCGCCGCTGGCGTAGACCAGGACGGGCCGGATGCGTTTGCCGCTGCCGAGAACGGCATAGCGCATGGCCTCATGCAGGGTGCCGGGCTCGATATCGGCGCCGGGGAGCCAGGCATCAAGCGCGTGTTCCACCCGGGACTGGTAGTCCCCCAGTTTTTCAGACAAAGTCATAACGGCCTGCTTATTGTTCGTTGTTCTGCTGTTCCGAGAAGGGTTCGAGCTTCTCCCTGCCTTCCTCGTTAAGCAGTATCTGCACTTTCTGTTCCGCCTCGGCCAGGGCCTTCTGGCAGGCGCGGGTAAGGGCTACCCCCCGCTCGAAGTCCTTGAGCGATTCCTCCAGGCTGAGATCCCCGGCTTCCATGCGTTCCACCAGGGCCTCCAGTTCCTTGAGCGCCTTTTCAAAATCGAATGCATCGCTTTTTTTCGCCACTCGCTGTTCTCCCGTCCGCAAACGATCCGCATCTTACCAGCATGCCGCCGGCGTGAATAACCGTGTTGCGAAAAGGCGCCGGTGCGGATGATAGGCTGATTCTATAAAACGAATAAGGAATATCAATGGCCGTCAGATTGACACTCCCCGTGGCCCTGGAGTACAGTCAAGCGCCTATTCAAGGGCGCGGAATTAAGGATAATTTCACTTTTGAATCAATTACTTAGGAGATAGAACATGAGTCTGAAAGGCAGCAAGACCGAAGATAATCTGAAAGAGGCCTTTGCCGGCGAATCGCAGGCCAACCGTCGTTATCTGTACTTCGCCCAGAAGGCGGACGTGGAGGGCTACAACGACGTTTCCGCGGTCTTCCGTTCCACGGCGGAGGGGGAGACCGGGCACGCCCACGGCCACCTGGAATACCTGGAAGAGGTCGGTGATCCGGCCACCGGTGAACCCATAGGCGGCACGTCCCTGAACCTCAAGTCCGCCATCGCCGGCGAGACCTATGAGTATACGGACATGTATCCGGGCATGGCCAAGACCGCCCGTGACGAGGGATTCGACGAGATCGCGGACTGGTTCGAGACCCTGGCCAAGGCCGAACGCTCCCACGCCAACCGTTTTCAGAAGGCACTCGAAGGCCTGGAAGGCTGAGCGCAGGTCTGATCGACGAATGGGGACCGGGCAACGCCCGGTCCCTTGCTTTTGGGCGGCAACACGGAGGGGAATCGACCCATGAGTGAAGATTACCGGGAAGGCAGTCTGGAGGCGCCCACACGGCACCCCGTTGATTGGCAAGATCCTGATTTCTATGATGCGGACAAGGCGTTCCAGGAGATGGAGCGCGTCTTCGATATCTGCCACGGCTGCCGGCGCTGCGTGAGCCTGTGTCATGCCTTTCCCACCCTGTTCGATCTCATCGACGAATCCGAGACCCTGGAGATCGACGGGGTCGCCAAGGAAGACTACAGCAAGGTCGTGGAGCACTGCTATCTCTGCGACCTGTGCTACATGACCAAGTGTCCCTATGTTCCGCCCCATGAGTGGAATGTGGATTTTCCGCATCTGATGCTGCGGGCCAAGGCCATCAGGCACAAGCAGGGCGACAGCCGGTTCCGCGACCGGCTGTTGACCTCGAC
>JARRRO010000313.1:0-2570 GCA_037380645.1 Gammaproteobacteria bacterium
CCGGAGCCCGTGCCGCGGGAACGGCTGCTGGAAGCCATAGAAGTGGCGCGCTGGGCGCCGAACCACAGACTCACCGAACCCTGGCATTTTTATCTGGTCGGCGAGGAGACCATCCGCCGGGTCATCGCCCTGATCGTGGAGTTGAAGACCCGGGGTCGGGACGACGTCTCCCCGGAGGCGGTCAGTAAACGGCTGGAGGCCATCCCCGGCTGGTTCGTCCTGACCAGCCGCCTGACCCCGGACATGCCCGTTCAGGAGAAGGAGGATTACGCGGCCTGCGCCTGCGCCGTGCAGAACCTCATGCTGTACCTGTGGCAGGCGGGGATAGGCGTGAAGTGGACCACGGGAGAGGTGACCCGTGATCCGCGTCTGTACGACATACTGGGCGTGGACAGCGGCCGGGAAAGGGTTGTGGGGCTGTTCTGGTACGGTTATCCGGCGGACAGGCGAAGTAACAGAAAACGCTTGGAACCCGGAGAGATCAGCACCGAGCTGCCTTGAGGGAAGAGATCCGCGGCGGCACCTTCCCCCGCCAGAAAATTTGACGCAGGTCACACCTGAAGACCTTCAGCGCGCCTCCGGGATAAGGGAAACCAGGCGTTGAAGCCACCTGTTTTCAAGACTGTGTCGTACATAACACAGCATTCTCTGAATTTGCTAACCAGTTCACATTCAAGCAGACATTTTTGATGATAATAGATACTTTACAAGGACTTAAGGACTTAAGACGTATGAATGAAGATCAAATGAAAACAAAAATGTTTCTGCTCCAGATGCTGGATTGGGTGTTGTTCCTGTCCGCGTTGTCGTTTGGTGTATATGCCCTGTTCTATGCACAGAACAAACTGCTGATGTCCCTTATCGCCCTTTTGGGCCTGTTACTGGTGGACTATCTGGGCAAATTTACGTTCGATCAGACAGCGATATTGCGTGTGGATCTGAACATACTGCGGAGAATGCGGAATAGACCCTGGACTTAATGACTGATTCAGTAGCAGTCTGAAAGGCTGAGGGCTCTCCGGGTATACGCCGTTCTTCACAGCGGCTGATGCATTCAGGCGCTGTCATGGCCGTATCGTCCCCACATAAGGCATCTGAACCCGCTCAAACGCTGCGGCCGTGTATAGGCATTTAGTGCGTTCCCGCTGATCCGCTAATACCGTAGCCGGTCGAATTGGCCGGACACGCCTACTGCCGGTACTGCCGTAGCCCCCGTACCCCGCCGCTCGGGCCGACTTACAGGTTGCCGCCGGATCCATTACAATCCACGCAAGCGAATCCCGTACAATGGAGGCTGAGGGGTACGGGTGAAACCCGCAACTCATTGAATTTATTGGTGGGCGATGCTGGGATTGAACCAGCGACCCCTGCCGTGTGAAGGCAGTGCTCTCCCGCTGAGCTAATCGCCCTTGCAGTCAAATCTGGAAGGCGGAAGTATAAAGAATATGCGCCTTCAGGCAAGCCCGGCCGTGGCGGTTGAGGTGACGGACGTTGCCGGGTCACGGCGATTCCCTGGTTTGGATCCGGTTCATTCGACCTATGACAGACGTTAAAACCCGCTTTGCGCCCAGCCCCACCGGCGATCTGCACATCGGCGGTATCCGTACGGCCCTGTTTTCCTGGCTCTATGCCCGCCACCATGGCGGGGAGTTCGTGCTGCGTGTCGAAGACACGGACAGGCAGCGCTCCACCCCGGAGGCAATAGACATCATCCTGGACGGCATGAACTGGCTGGGCCTGGACTGCGACGAGGGACCGATCTATCAGTCGCATCGCTCGGAGCGCTATCAGGAGGTGATCCAGGAACTCCTGGAAAAGGACCAGGCCTATTTTTGCTATTGCAGCCGCGAGGAACTGGAGGAGATGCGGGCGGAGGCCATGGAGCGCGGGGAGAAACCCCGATACGACGGCCGTTGCCGCAGCAGGCACCGGCCACCCGAGGATCACCCGCCGCCCGTGATCCGGTTCAAGAATCCCCCGGACGGAGAGGTGGTCATCAATGATCTTATCCAGGGACAGGTGGTGTACAGGAATACGGAACTGGATGATCTGATCATCGCCAGGGCGGACGGCAGTGCCACCTACAACCTCTCCGTTGTGGTGGATGACATGGACATGGGCATCAGCCACGTCATCCGCGGCGATGATCACCTCAACAACACCCCGCGCCAGATCAACATCTTCCAGGCCCTGGATACCCCGCCGCCAGAATATGCCCATATCCCCCTGATCCTCGGGCCCGATGGCAAGAAACTGTCCAAGCGCCACGGGGCGGCCAGCGTCCTGGCCTACCGCGACCAAGGGTTTTTGCCTGAAGCCCTGCTGAATTACCTGGTCCGGCTGGGCTGGTCCCACGGGGACCAGGAGATCTTCTCCCTCGAGGAAATGATCCGCCTGTTCGACATCAGCGACGTGAACAAGTCCGCCGCCGCCATCAATCCGGACAAGCTGCTGTGGCTGAACCAGCATTACCTGCAGGCCGCCGATGACGAGCGGCTGGCCGGGCTGTTCGAGGAATCATTGAACACGGCGGGCCTGGACCCGGCCAGCGGTCCTCCCTGCGTCGAGCT
>JARRRO010000314.1:0-2570 GCA_037380645.1 Gammaproteobacteria bacterium
GTCCGGAAGACCAGGATGTCGTGCACAAAGTCATGGGCGAAGTCTTTCAGAAACTTAACGCGGAAAGCAGATCCGACAACGCCGAGGCCCGTGAGGCACTGCAAAAACAGGGCATCAGCTTCGTTGACCCGCTGCCCAAGGATCGCCGGGAGTGGGAAGAGAGAACCAGCCAGACCATGGACAAACTGGCCGCCGAAGGGGTGTTCAGCCCCGAGCTGCTCAAGACCTTGCGCGGCTATCTCGCCGACTACCGCCACCAGCACGGCAACTGACAGCCGCCGCGCGCGACCCCCATGGCGACGCAACCCGATCCGGCTGCCCAGTACGGCCTGCTGAGGCGCATAGACCGCGCGGCTGTGGCCATTGAAAACATGCTCATCGTCGTGCTGCTGACGGGGATGATAGGCCTGGCCGGCGGACAGATCCTGATGCGCAACCTCTGGAACATGTCCGTCCCCTGGGGCGATCCCCTGCTACGGGTATCAGTGCTGTGGATCGGCATGTTCGGCGCCATGGCCGCGGCGAGGCACGACAGGCACATCCGGATCAATGTCCTGCAGCGCTACCTGCCGGTCCGGTTTGCCGATATCAGCCGGATGATCACGGAACTGTTCAGCGCCCTGATCTGCGGGCTGGTGTCCTATTATGCCGTACACCTGGTAATGCTGGACAAGGGAGCGGGGGTGCGCGCCTTCGCCGGCATCCCGTCCTGGGTCTGTGAACTCATCATCCCCATAGGCTTCGGCGTCATGGCCCTGCGCTTTCTGCTGTCGTTTATCATGCTGCTGACCGGCGCCAAGACGTCTGCCGATGATGAGCGGGAGTCCCGGTGATTATCGCCGCCGGTCTGCTGCTGCTCCTGCTGGCCCTGTTCGGTGCGCCGCTGTTCGCGGTAATTGCCGCCGGCGCCATGTTGAGATTCCATATCGCCGGCATCAACCTGTCGGTGGTGCCCATCGAGATCTACCGCCTCGCGGAGACACCGGTGCTGCTCGCCATCCCCCTGTTCACCTTTGCCGGCTACCTGGTCAGTGAGAGCCGCGCGCCGACCCGCCTGGTGCACATCACCCGGGCCCTGCTGGGCTGGATGCCGGGGGGATTCGCCATCATTGCGCTGATGGCCTGCGCCATGTTCACCGCCTTCAACGGAGCGTCGGGGGTGACTATCATCGCCCTGGGAGCGCTGCTCTATCCCGCCCTCAAGGAAGCCGGCTACAGTGACAGGTTCAGCCTCGGGCTGGTCACCACCAGCGGCAGCCTGGGCGTGCTGTTTGCGCCTGCCCTGCCGCTCATCCTGTACGGTGTCATCGCCCAGCAGCAGGGAGTGGGCGGCGCCTTCACCATCGATGACATGTTCCTGGCCGGTGTCCTGCCGTGCCTGCTGATGCTGTTCATGCTTTCGGTCTGGAGCATGTGGCATAACCGCGGACAGAAGCTGTACGGCTTCTCGCCCATCGAGGCATGGCGGGCGCTGCGGGAGGCGGCCTGGGAGCTCCCGCTGCCGTTTATCGTGCTGGGAGGGATCTACAGCGGATATTTAGCGGTGTCCGAGGCGGCGGCGGCGACAGCGATTTACGTCATCATCGTGGAAGTCTTCATCTATCGTGAGATACCTTTCTCCTCACTGCCTCGGATCATGCGCGAGTCCATGGTGCTGGTCGGCGCCATCATGGTCATCCTCGGCACCTCCATGGCCTCCACCAACGCCATGATCGACGCCCAGGTCCCCTCCCGCCTGTTCGCCGTGCTGCGCGAACACATCACCAGTCCGTTCACCTTCCTGGCGCTGCTGAACGTGTTTCTGCTGTTTCTGGGCACCATGCTGGACATCTTCTCGGCCCTGGTCCTCATGGTGCCGCTGCTCCTGCCCATCGCCACCGGCTACGGCATCGACCCGGTCCACCTCGGCGTCATTTTCCTGGCCAACATGCAACTGGGCTATTTCACCCCGCCGGTGGGCATGGATCTGTTCCTGTCCAGCTTCCGCTTTGAAAAATCCATCATCGAGGTCTACCGGGCCACACTGCCGTTCTTCTTCATCCTCCTGGTGGCGGTACTCATCATCACCTACTGGCCGGCCTTGTCCCTGACCCTGCCGGGCCGCTGAGCAGGGAGTTCGACTCGCCGTCAAGCGGTTTCCTATTTCCCTGCATTTCCCCGTCAAACGGCGGCGAAACGTTCGTATTTCCCCCGTGATGCAATATGCCCTGAACAAATCCGTTCATCTGGTGTAAATTCCAATATGTCAACCAGACAAGGGGGGTGCAACATGAAACTATCCGTGAAGGCTTTGACCGTCAGCGCCGGTCTCCTGTGGGGCGGCGCCATTCTGTGCGTGGGCATCGCTCATGTGTTCTGGCCGGGCTACGGCATAGAGTTCCTGAACATGGTCGGTTCGGTTTATCCCGGCTACCAGCCCGGTCCCAGCGCCTCCAGCGTGATCACCGGCACCCTGTACGGTCTGGTCGACGGGGGTATCGCCGGCGCCCTCCTCGCCTGGCTGTACAATCTCTTTTCCGGCTAGCCCGGGCGCATTGCACAAGCGGCCGCCATGCCCGCCCCAGCCCGGG
>JARRRO010000315.1:0-2570 GCA_037380645.1 Gammaproteobacteria bacterium
GCGCCTTGCCGTCGGCCGCCGTGGCGCTTCCCGCCGCCAGGGACGCGGCGGTGAATATCAGTAAACACAGTAACTTCTGACGATGTTTTCTCATGATGACTTTCCTAGCGTTGTTGTGAAATCGGGGCTACCCGCCCGGTGGGACAGCTCCGTGCCGCACGGGTTCGCGCAATCGGACTGCCAATCATAGGACAGACAGGCCGCCGGCGGAACCTTTACTGCCAAGCAAAGGTTTCACCGCGCCGGCGCATCCTAGGCGCTTTCTTCCACCGGCGTACGTACCGATCCGCGCCCGGCCACACTCAGACCGTATACGGCCAGACCGGCCAGGATGCCGGGCATACCCTCGTACACGGCGTTCTGCCAGCCCAGCCAGCGCCACAGCAGTGCCGTGGCGATGCCGGTGAACATCATCAGGATAGTGGTGCGCTGGCTGGGTCTGCCGTGGAAGGCCAGCACCAGCAGCAGCGGCGCGAAGGCGCTGGCCAGGCCCGACCAGGCCATGATCACCAGGTTGAAGACGGTCTGACGATTGCCCAGGGCCCAGCCCAGAGCCAGTGCGGTAACCAGCGCCGTGGCCCCCTTCAGCAGCCAGGGGCGTTCAATCCGGTGGGGCAGCAGGTCATGGGTGATGGAGGCGGAACAGCTGAGGATGAGGGAATCCGCGGTGGACATGGTGGCGGCGAAGATCCCGGCCAGGACCAGGCCCACCAGCACCGGCGGCAGCAGCTGCAGGGCCATGGTGGGCAGGGCCAGTTCCGCGTCGAAGCTGCCGGGGTCCGAGAGGTAGATGCGCGACAGCATGCCCACCCCCGTGGTCATGGCGTAAAAGACAATCCACCAGCCGTAATACCAGCAGCGCACCCGCACCATGCTCTCGGGGTCCTGCATGGCCATGAAGCGCACCATGACGTGGGGCTGGCCGATGATGGAAAATCCGGCGAACAACCAGCCCGTGGCAAACAGCAGCCCGCCGGCCAGGCCCGGGATCATGTCGTTGCGCGGGAACAAGTCCAGGAAGCCATCCACCGCCGCCATCTTGGTGACCGCGGCGTCCACCCCGCCTATGGACACGGTAGCAACCACCAGCAGCAAGGCCATGGCCGTGACCATGACGAAGGACTGGGCCGCGTCGGTCCAGATGGAAGCGCGGATGCCGCCGGCGAAGCAATAGGCCATGACCAGGATGGCCCCCATGACGGCGCCGCCCCACTGCGGCCAGTGAAACAGCACGTGCAGCGCCTTGCCCCCGGCCACCAGCTGGGCGCTGGCATAGGCCATCAGGAATGCCAGAGAGATCACCGAGGCGGTACGCTGCAGGGTCTTGAAGCGGGTGCCGGCCCAGTGACTGAGGACGCCGGCGTAGCTGGCCTCGCCGCAATCCTCGGTGGCGATGCGCAGGCGCCGGTGTATGAACAGCGAGGCGATGAAGTCGCCGGTGATCCAGCCTATCATCAGCCAGATGGAAGCCAGTCCCATGTGATAGGTGTAACCCATGACGCCGATGAACATGTAGCCGCTGTTGTTGGTGGCCACGGCGGACAGGGCCACCAACCAGGGTGGCACGCTGTGGCTGGCCAGGTAGTAGTCCGTGCGCGAATGGCGGCTGAACCTGACCGAGGCCATGCCGATGAGGACGAAGGCCAGGAGAAACGCAAGGAAGCTGAGTATGGTGATCACGGGATACGATTATCGCCTGATGTGTGCATGATGGAGGGAACGCGCCCGCCGCAGGCCAATAGGCAGGCTCAATAATCGTTTTTTGAATATGTAAGGCAGGCTATCGTCATTTCATCATGAATTCAAACCGGCCCGTGCCGATAACCGCGCCGTTCTCGTCATAATTACGTTCGGCGAAGGCGACCCTGCCCTCCGCCGCTATGGCCAGCACGGTGGAGGAGCGGGTACCGTAGCCGTCCAGGTGTATGAAGATCGGCGACAGCTTTCTCTCCGTCTCCAGCCCCACGCCGGTGTCGGGCAGATCCGCGTCAGCGGCGGGGGTGGCATCGGCGAGCAGCGCGAACAGGGCCTCGCTGTCCGGGGCATGGTCCGATCCAAGACTTTCGTGGAAGACCCGCTTGCCCCGTATCACCTTGGGCCAGGGGCAATCCAGCTCGCCGTTGCTAATGCCGTAGATGCCGGGTGAGAGGCGCTGGAAGCGGGTGTCGAGGCTGGAATAGAAATACAGGCCGTCGGCGTCGCCCAGCAGCAGGTTGAAGGCGTCGTAACGGTCGCGGCGCCGGGACACGCCCTCCAGATAATCCGCCGCCGCCTGTCTGCCCTTGAGATAGCCGCTCACCAGCTCTCCGCGGGAGCGTGCACCGGCACCCGGCTGCGGCGGCTCCCGGTAATTGGTGACCGCCGCCAGGCGCCCTGATCTGTCCACCCCCAGCCAGCTGCCTCCCGCCTTGAGATCGCGGCCGCCCAGCACGCCCTCGGCGTCCTCCCAGTAATGGGCCGGTCGGGTGGGACGCCGGTAATATTCGTCGCGGTTGGCGGCCAGTACCAGCGGGTAACCGGGAAACGTCTCCCGGGCCAGCAGGATCAGGCACATGTCGTGCCGATCCCCC
>JARRRO010000316.1:0-2560 GCA_037380645.1 Gammaproteobacteria bacterium
GATTCGAGCTGCATTCAGAGTCCGGCGAGGCTATGCAGTTCACCGGCGAGGTCGACGTTCACATCCTGCTGGCGAACCGCACCCCCACCAGGATGATGCTTAAGGACGCACACCCCATAAAAGACCTGGGAATCAAGTGCGTCGGTCCCGAGGACATCATCGGCCTGAAGATCGAGGCCTACATGAATAACCCCAGCCGCGAGGCACAGGACAAGGCGGACATCGCCGCCCTCATGCAGAAATACCCCTCCATGGACTGGGACAGGGTCGAGGGCTACGCCGACCTCTTCGATCAATGGCCGGCGATGGAGAAGCTCAAGAAGGAGCACGACCTTTAAAAATCCACAATACGTCATGCCGGCGGACGCCGGCATCCAGTAGATAAATCTTCTTTACATTGGTGCAGCAGAGCAGGGAATTATTGAATTGACTGGATTCCGGCATTCGCCGGAATGACGAAGCTCCGCAAGCGGTGGGTTACGCTGTGCTAACCCACCCTACATCAAGTCTGTCATTTCGAGCGCAGCGAGAAATCTTTGTTTTGGTAGAGTATGAAACGGAAAGATTTCTCCCGCAGGTCGAAATGACACCTACACATACCGTCATGCCGGACCCTGGATCAAGTCCAGGGCAGGCCTGATCCGGCATCCAGTCAATTGAATAATTCCTTGCTGTACTGCACGAGGGAAAGTTAGTTACATCAATATAAGGAATATCCGTCTACTGGATTCCGGCCCCTGGATCGGGGTCCAGGGCAGGCTCCGCCGGAATGACGATGAAGATATCTGTCATTTCGACCGAAAGGAGAAATCTTTTCTTTCCTGCCCTTTCCCTAAAACAAGGATTTCTCGCTCCGCTCGAAATGACACATTCCTTTCACGATTCACCATTCACGATTCACCGCCTTTACAGCGGCCAGAACATCGGAATCAGCACCACCGCCATGCCCCAGATGAGAAGGCTGAGGGGGATACCCATGCGCAGGTAGTCCGAGAAGTGGTAGCCACCCGCGCCGTAGATCATGAGGTTGGTGGGAAAGCCTATGGGTGAGGCCAGCGCCGTGGCGGAGGCCAGCATAACGGCGATCACCAGGGGCAGCAGGGCAATCCCGGTGGCGTGGGAAAGAGCCAGGACAATGGGCAGCATCAGGACCGCCCCGGCCTTGGCGGTAATGGCATTGCCCAGCAGCATGGTCACGGCGAAGACCGCGGCCAACACCGCGTGGGGTGAGGAACCCGTCAGCGTCAGCATCTCCTCCCCCAGGATCCCCGCCAGGCCACTGATCTCCATGGCCCTGCCCAGGCCCAGTGCCGCCACGATAACCATCAGTGTCTCGAAATCCACGGATCGCCGGGCGGAGGTCATAGAGCAGCAGCCCAGGACGATCATCAGGGCGGCGGCCAGGATAGCCCCCTGCAGCATGGGGAGCAGCCCGGTGGAGACCAGCGCCACCATTCCGGCCAGCACGGCAAAGGCGACGCCGGCGTTGGCGCGGTCAGGAAACTGCATGTTGTCCACCTTGCTCACCAGGTAGAAATCATTGCGGTTGCGCTGCTGTTCGAGGAAGTTGGAACGGGCTTCCAGCAGCAGGGTATCGCCGGGCTGCAGGACGATGTCGCCGATGCGCCGGTCGATCCGCTCCCCGTGCCGGGCCACGGCGATCACGGCGGCATTGTAGTTGGTCCGGAAGCGGCCCTCGCGGATGGATTTGCCCACCAGGGGGCAGCTGTGGCTGACCACGGCCTCCAGCAGATGGCGGTGGGGGCGGGGCTCATCGAGCTTGAAGACCTGGTTGGTGGCCGGCCTCAGTCCCCGGAATTTCTGCAGGTCCACCACCGATTCCACCACGCCCGCGAAGATCAGGCGGTCGTCACCCTGCAGAACGATATCCGCGGACACGGCGGACAGGACCTCGTTGTTGCGATCCACCTCCACCAGGTACAGCCCGGGCAGGCCGCGCAGGCCCGCCTCCCGGATGCTTTTCCCGGCGATGGGACCGCCGGGCTCTACGATCATCTCCACCGTGTAGCGGCGGGCGTCTTCGCCGGCATCCAGGACCGGCTTGCGGTCCACCAGCAGCCAGCGGCTGGTGAGGAGCATGAACAGTATCCCGGCGGCGGCGATGGGCAGCCCCAGGGGGGTGATCTCGAACAGTCCCAGACCGGAATGACCCGTTTCCGCGATCAGCCAGCCGTTGACGATAAGATTGGAGCTGGTCCCGATCAGGGTGCAGGTGCCGCCGAGGATGGCGGCGAAGGACAGGGGCATGAGCAGCCGGGACAGGGACAGGCGGTGGCGCCTGGCCCAGTCGTCCACGGCGGGCAGGAGCATGGCCACCACGGGGGTGTTGTTCATGAAGGCGCTGACCAGGGCGGCCGGCCACACCAGGCGGTTCTGGGCGCTGAATACCGAGTTCGGCCGGCCCAGGAGCTGCTGGGATACGTACTGCAGAATGCCCGTGTCCTTGAGGCCGGCCGCTACGATGAACAGCGCGGCCAGGGTGATAACGCCGGCGTTGGCGAACCCCGCCAGGGCGTCATGGGCCGGCAGTATCCCGAAG
>JARRRO010000317.1:0-4796 GCA_037380645.1 Gammaproteobacteria bacterium
GTTCTTGCCGATCACCAGGAAGCGGGTGGTATTGTCCGGCTCGTCCTCGATGTTGGTGGCGAGGATGTCCAGGCCGTAGATCTCCCCGGCGGTATCACTGGCGATGGCGGCGGTTCCCGCCTCCTTGGCCGCACGACGCGCCGCCTCGGCGTTGCTGCTGACCTCGATGCGCTCCACCGTCGGCAGGTTGGCATCCAGCCACTCGCGGCACTGGCCCAGGGACTGCTGGTGGGAGTAGACGCGGTTGATGCCGGACAGGCCTTCGGCCTTGCTCAACAACTGGTGATGAATGCGCAGCTCCACCTCGCCGCAAACGGAGAGCGGCGAGACCAGGAAGCGGTCCAGGGTATGGGTGACCACCCCCTCGGTGGAGTTCTCCACCGGCACCACCCCGTAGTCGGCGGCCCCGGCCTCCACCTCGCGAAACACCTCGTCGACCCCGGCCAGCGGCAGGGTGGTGACCGAATGGCCGAAGTGCTTGAGGGCGGCGGCCTGGGTATAGGTCCCCTCGGGGCCCAGGAAGGCGATCCGCATCGGCTGTTCCAGGGCCAGGCAGGCGGACATGATCTCGCGGAACAGGCGCGCCAGCTCCTCGTCGCTGAGTGGGCCGGGATTGGCCTCGATGACCCCACGCAGGATCCCGGCCTCGCGCTCCGGACGGTAGTAGGACTCCTGCTCGCCATTGTTCTTCTTGACCTCGGCGATCTGCGCGGCGAGTGCGGCCCGTTCGCTGATCAGCTCGATCAGCTTCTGGTCCATCTCGTCGATGCGCGCGCGCAGTGCCTCCAGCCCGTTGTCATCAGTCATGGGAATTCACGGTGTCTGCCTGAGGCACGATAATACACGAGAGGGTGAGGTGTGAGGAGTAAGGGGTGAGGTGAAAAGGCATGAGGGGGACGCTGTTTTACCCCTCACGCGTATCAGCCATGACGTCGCTCGAATTCACGCATGAAGTCGACCAGGGCCCGCACCCCTTCCATGGTCATGCCGTTGTAGAGGCTGGCCCTCAGGCCGCCGACACTGCGGTGGCCTTCCAGGGTCACCAGGCCGACCTC
Organism: Gammaproteobacteria bacterium; assembly: GCA_037380645.1. Taxonomy (GTDB): domain Bacteria; phylum Pseudomonadota; class Gammaproteobacteria; order Eutrophobiales; family Eutrophobiaceae; genus JBBDSH01. The sequence goes on from JARRRO010000317.1 coordinate 1,056, forward strand.
TCCGGCCTCCTCCAGAAAGGTCTTCTCCAGGGCGGGATCGGGCAGGGTAAAGGGGATGTTCAGGCGCGAGCGGAAACGGGGATCCACCGGATTCTGGTAGAAATCACTGGCGTCGATGGCGGCGTACAGCGCCCTGGACCGCTCCAGGCTCCTTGCCTGCATGGCGTCCACACCGCCCTCCCCCACGATCCAGCGGAACATGAGTCCGCACAAGTACCAGCTGAAGGTGGGCGGGGTGTTGGACATGGAGTTCGCCTCGGCATGTACGGCATAGTCATACAGGCTGGGTATGCCCGGCCTGGCCCTGCCGATGAGGTCCTCGCGCACGATGACAGCGGCGATGCCGGAGGGACCGAAATTCTTCTGCGCCCCGGCGAAGATCACGGCATAACGGGACACGTCCACCGGCCGGGTCAGGAAGTTGGAGGTCATGTCGCACACCAGGGGGAGCCCGCCTGTCTCCGGCACCGACGGGAATTCCAGGCCGCCGATGGTCTCGTTGGAAGTGTAGTACACGTACTTCGCGTCCTCGCTCAACTGCCAGTCCTTATCCTTGGGCAGGGTCAGGAAGTTCTCCGCCTCGGAACTGGCGGCGACATGCACCCTGCCCAAGCGCTTCGCTTCCTTGATGGCCTTACCGGACCAGTAGCCTGTGTTGACGTAATCGGCAGTGTCATCTTCCGCCAGCAGATTCAGCGGGACCATGGCGAACTGGGTGCTGGCCCCGCCTTGCAGGAACAGGACGCGGTAGTTGTCCGGTATGGCCAGCAGGCCGCGCAGGTCCGCCTCCGACTGTTCGGCGATGGCAACGAAATGCCTGCTGCGGTGGCTCATCTCCACCACGGACATGCCGGTGCCGTGCCAGTCCAGGAATTCGGCCCGGGCCTGTTCCATGACGGCCCGGGGCAGCATGGCGGGGCCGGCACCGAAGTTGTAGACGGGGGTTCTGCTCATAAAAGACTAACTGCCTCTTCGCTGGTCATTGATCGTTATCGGACTGTTAATGAAAGAACAAGGTGGAAACCGGACAACATCCTGGGTAAGTAAAAACGACGGGAAAGTCGTGTCCGAATATCCGGTCAGCTTTCCGCGTTACCGTTGCCGTTGCCGTTGCCGTTGACCCCGTCCTCCACGATGCGTTCCAGGCCGGCCAGGGTCTCCCCCTCCCCGAGACTCACCAGCCTCACGCCCTGGGTGTTGCGGCCCATCACGGAGACATCGCCCACCGGGGTGCGGATCAAGGTGCCCTGATCGCTGATGAGCATGATCTCGTCTGCCTCCCGCACCAGGACCGCGCCCACAGCGGACCCGTTGCGCTGTGAAGTCTGGATGGAGATCACCCCCTGGCCGCCCCGGACCTGAACCGGGAAATCCGCGACGGTGGTGCGCTTGCCGTAGCCGTGGCCGGTGGCCGTGAGCACGGTCATGTCTTCCTCGACGATGATCAGGGAGATCACCCGCTGGCCCTGTCCCAGACGAATGCCGCGCACGCCCTTGGCGGTGCCCGCCAGATCAATGGCGCGGATGCCGCTGGCTCGGGGACGGGAAAAGTCCTTGAGCGGCGTTTTCTTCACCGTGCCGTCGGCCGTGGCCATGAACACGAACTTGTTCTCCGAGAACTCCCGGATCGGCAGCACGGCGTTGATGCGTTCGCCCTCTTCCAGGGGCAGGAGGTTGACGATGGGTTTGCCACGCGAGGAGCGGCTGCCTATGGGCAGTTCGTAGACCTTCATCCAGTACAGGCGGCCACGGCTGGAAAAGCACAGCATGGTGTCGTGGGTGCTGGCGATGAACAGCTTGTCGATGAAATCCTGTTCTTTCATGGAGGTTGCAGACTTGCCCCGGCCGCCCCGTTTCTGCAGGCGGTAGGTATCCAGGGCCTGGCGCTTGGCGTAGCCGGCGTGGGACAGGGTCACCACCACGTCCTCCTCGTTGATGAGGTCCTCCATGTTGAGGTCCTGGTGGTCCTCGATGATCTCGGTGCGGCGGGCGTCGCCGTAGGCGTCGCGGATGCCCGTCAGTTCGTCCCGGATAACCTGCATCAGCCGCTCCGGTCTTGAGAGGATGTCCAGCAGATCCATGATGGACTCCAAAAGCCCCTCGTATTCCTTGATGATCTTGTCCTGCTCCAGGCCGGTGAGCTTCTGCAGCCTGAGGTCCAGGATGGCCTGGGCCTGGGCCTCGGACAGGCGGTAGCTGCCCTCCACCAGGCCGAAGCCGTCCGGCAGTTCATCCGGCCGCGAGGCCTCGGCCCCGGCCCGCTGCAGCATCTCCAGCACCACCCCGGGCTCCCAGCGGGCGGCCAGCAGTGCGTCCCTGGCCTCGGCCGGCGACGGCGACTGCTTGATCAGGGTGATGATGGGATCGATGTTGGCCAGGGCCACGGCCAGGCCTTCGAGGACGTGGGCGCGGTTGCGGGACTTGGCAAGGTCGTACAGGGTGCGCCGCGTCACCACCTCGCGGCGGTGGGCGAGGAAGGCCTCCAGGACGTCCCTGAGGTTCATCAGGCGCGGCTGGCCGCCGTCCAGGGCCACCATGTTGATGCCGTACACGTTCTGCAGCTGGGTGTGCTGATAGAGATTGTTCAGCACCACCTCGGGCACTTCCCCGCGGCGCAGTTCGATGACCATGCGCATGCCGTCCTTGTCCGATTCGTCGCGCAGCTCGCGGATGCCGGTTAGGCGCTTGTCCTTGACCAGCTCCGCGATCTTCTCCAGCAGCCGCGCCTTGTTGACCTGGTAGGGCAGCTCCGTGACGATGATGGCGTTGCCGCCGTCGGCACCGGTCTCCACGTGGGTGCGCCCGCGCATGTAGATCCGGCCGCGGCCGGTGCGGTAGGCCTCGTGGATGCCCTGGGAGCCGTTGATGATGCCGGCGGTGGGGAAATCCGGCCCCGGTACATGCTGCATCAGCTGGGCCACCCCGAGGTCGGGGGCGTCGATCAGGGCGACACAGGCGTTGACGATCTCGGTGAGGTTGTGGGGCGGGATGTTGGTGGCCATGCCCACGGCGATGCCGCTGGAGCCGTTGACCAGGAGATTGGGGATGCGCGTCGGCAGCACCCCCGGCTCGCGCTCGGAGCCGTCATAGTTGGGGATGAAGGAGACGGTATCCTTGTCGAGGTCCTGCAGCAGCTCGTGGGCGATGCGGGACATGCGGATCTCGGTGTAGCGCATGGCGGCGGGGGCGTCCCCGTCCACCGAGCAGTAGTTGCCCTGGCCGTCCTCCTGGATGTAGCGCTTGGAGTACGGCTGGGACATGCGCACGATGGGGTCGTAGACCGCCGGATGGCCGTGGGGGTGTTTTTTCGTCCGGCAGGGCGCGTCCCACGATCACGCTCATGGCGTAATCCATGTAGGACTGGCGCATCTCGTCTTCTATGTTGACGGGGGATACGGCGTCGGCGAACTCGGAATCAGACATACTTCACTCGGGCTGGAACGGCCGGAATTTCCTTGTTTTTTCTTGGTATTTCAGGGTGCGTGATCAAGGTATAAATTTTACCATAAGCAGGCAGCTAACGTCACTTAAATGAAGCATCAAAAGGCCCCCTGCAAGGGCGGCTTTTAGGGCGGGATAGGGGCCGGTTCAGCCCTCGAGAAGACGTGCGATCTTGGCCTGGTCCGGACGCCGGATTACCCCTTTCTCCGTGACCAGGACATCTACCAATTGCGCCGGGGTGATGTCGAACACCGGATTGTAAGCGGCGACCCCTGGCGGGGCGACGTTGCGACCCGCCAC
>JARRRO010000318.1:0-2526 GCA_037380645.1 Gammaproteobacteria bacterium
GTAAGCCGTCATTACGCGCCGGCCGTCTTTGGCGACACCGGTGATTTCGCCTACGTCAGGAAGCAGCCGGAAACCGGAGACGAGCGCCTGGCGGCGGAACGGGCCCTGTTGTCCTGCCCGACCGCATCCATAGGCACCCGGGAGAAGATCGACCTTGACCGGGCGCGGGATTCCTTTCCCATGGAGATGGCGGACAATGTTTATATCAACGGCTTCAATCACCGGCGATCCTTCGGGGCGCACAGCTATTTCATCCGCGCCGGGGACGGCAACTGGCTGATCGATTCACCGCGCTTCCTGCCCCACCTGGTACGGCGTTTCGAAGACATGGGCGGCATCCGCTACATCTTCCTCACCCACAGCGACGACGTCTGCGATGCCCATAAATACGCCAGGCATTTCAAGGCCGAACGCATTATCCACAGGCTGGAAAGCCATGCCCAAAAGGACGCCGAGCTGATCCTGGATCTGTCCGGCGACGAGGTGCAGCGCATGGACAAGGCGGAGATCCATTTTGCGCCGGGTCACACAGCGGGGCACATGGTGCTGCTGTGGGACGGGCGCATCCTTTTTACGGGGGACCACTTCGCCTTCCGGCCCGCCCTGAACCGCTTCGGGGCCTTCCGCGACGTGTGCTGGCATTCCTGGGAGGAGCAGATCGAGTCGGTGCGGAAAATGGAGTCCTTCGGCGATGTGGAATGGGTGTTCCCCGGCCACGGCAAGTGGGGCAGGGTGGAACCGGGCCGCTTCCCGGCCATCGTCAGGGAGGCGGTGGCATGGATGGAACGGCAGTGAGTAGTTGGTAGTGAATGGTGAATCGTGAATCGGGAATAGAAAAGCAGCCGTCATGCTGGCGGACGCCAGCATCCAGTAGACAAATATCTTCATTACCGTTGCAGGCAGTCGGTGCCGGCATCAATGATGAATTTCTCGCTCCGCTCGAAATGAATTTAATTGACTGGATTCCGGCATGCGCCGGAATGACGGCAATATTTCGATTTCCGATTCCCGATTTACGATTCACCCTTGCTAGGGTAGTCTGCACGCTGTCAAGAATGCGTGACAAAGTCTTGTCAATGAAAAACATGCGATACGTTATGCTCGCCGTCCTGCTGTGGCCGGCGCTGGTGCTGGCCGTGCCTTCGCACGCCGTGGTGTTCATGTACCATCGTTTCGGCGATTCCCGCTATCCCTCCACCAACGTGCGCATGGACCAGTTCAAGGCGCAGCTGGATTACTTCGCCGCCCACGGCTACCAGGTCTGGCCGCTGCAGCGGATCCTGAAATACCTGCAGATCGACGAGGACCTGCCGGACAAGGTGGTGGCCATCACCATCGACGACGCCTATCTCAGCGTCTATCAAAACGCCTTTCCCGTTCTCAAGGCGCGCAACCTGCCGTTCACCGTCTTCGTCAGCAGCGGCCCGGTGGACCGGGGCCTGCCGGACTACATGAGCTGGGAGCAGATGCGCGAGATGCAGAAGGCCGGCGCGACCTTCGCCAACCACAGCGCCGACCACGCGCACCTGGTGGCGCGCCTCAAAGGAGAAACTGAAGAGGCCTGGCGCGCCCGGGTCAAGGCCGACATTGAAAAGGACCAGCAGCGCCTGCAGGCGGAGCTGGGCAGGAACGCCAACGAGACGAAGCTGTTCGCCTATCCCTACGGCGAATACGACAATGCCCTGGCCGGCCTGCTCAAGGACATGGGCTATACCGCCTTCGGCCAGCAGTCCGGCGCCATCGGCCCGGGCAGCGATCGCCAGCGCCTGCCCCGCTATCCCATCAACGAACACTACGCCGAGATGCCGGGCTTCGAGCAGAAGGCGGCTTCCCTGCCGCTGCCGGTCAAGGCGGCGGAGCCGAGCGAGCCGGTGGTGGGGGACAATCCGCCGCGGCTGGTGGTGACCCTGCACGACGGCGATTACATCCCCGCCCAGCTGGCCTGCTACGCCACGGGCCAGGGCCGGATCCCGGTGCAGGTGCTGGGGCGGCAGCCGCTGCGCTTCGCGGCGCAGGCGGAGACGGCGTTTGCCGCCGGCCGCGCGCGCTACAACTGCACGGCGCCGCTGCGCGGCGGCGGGCGCTGGTACTGGTACAGCCATCCCTGGCTCATCCCCCCAATTGGAGGGGGCCCAGGCGATTGAGCCCGTTGTTGAGGATGATCCGCCGGATCTCGGCGATATAGGCGTCTCCCCGCTGCGAGTAGCGGTCCAGCAGCCCCGCCAGCACCATGGCATTCAGCGGTTTCCCCTCGAGACGCAGCGCCCGGCGCTGCTTGCGGAAGTTCTGATAGGCGAAGCCGACGTTGAGATTGTGCATGTAGTGCCGCACCGACGTGCGCAGATCGGGATAGGTGCGGACCAGGTGCTTTTCACCCTCCTTGCGCCGCCTGGGCACCACGCCGTGATCTTCCTCCCAGGTCCACACGCCGAACAGGCTGTTGTGCTGGAGGGTGAAGCGCGAATTCCCCCAGGCGCTCTCGTCGGCGGCCTGGGCCAGGGCCAGGGCCACCGGCACGGTGTCCAC
>JARRRO010000319.1:0-3742 GCA_037380645.1 Gammaproteobacteria bacterium
GGTCACCACGCATGGCCATAGTGTACACAGATTTGGCGCACCATTCAGTACGGAATCACCGACACGACGGCGCCGCGCTATCTCGTTAAGAGTGGTCGTTAAGGGCCGCGACGATCAGATCCGGTGTCAGCAGTTGGGGCAATACCAGGGGGTTGTCCCTGCCGGGCAGATAGAGCAGGTACAGGGGCACACCGGGGCGGTCGAAACTGCGCAGGACCCGCGTCAGGGTCTCGTCGCCGTTGGTCCAGTCCCCTACCAGGTACAGGACATGATGCCGGGCAAAGGCATCCCGGACGGCCTTGCTGTCCAGGGCATAGCGTTCGTTGACCTTGCAGGTGATGCACCAGTCGGCGCCGATGTTGACGAACACCGGCCGCCCGGCCGCCAAGGCGTTATCCAGGGCCGTCTTTGAATAGGGCTCGGTGTCGGCGCCGGCCGGCGCGGTGTTGCGGGACGCCGGCGGCACCGGTGTACCCAGCCCCGGCAACAGGCCGATGGCAGTCAGCAGGGCGGCAACTGCCAGGATGCGGGCGGCCAGGGCCCGGCGTCCACCGGCCAGCCGCCACAGCCACAGGGCGAAGGCGATCAACACCAGGCCAATCAGGACCTGCGCCAGGAGCTTGGCGTCGGGCTGGCGGTTCAGGACCCAGAGCAGCCATACCACTGAAAGGTACAGGGGGAAGGCCAGAAACTGTTTCAGCGTCTGCATCCATCGCCCCGGCTTGGGCAGGTGCCTGGCCAGCGCCGGTACGAAGGCGACGAGCAGAAACGGCGAGGCCAGTCCCAGGCCCAGCACGGCGAACACGGCGAGGGCGGCGGGGGCCGGCTGGATCAGGGCATAGCCCATGGCGGTGGCCATGAACGGCACCGTACACGGCGTGGCCACCAGCGTGGCCAGGACTCCGCTCAGGAAGGAGCCGGCCAGGCCGTCGTGGGACTGCAGCAGATTGCCGGCGCGGGTCAGGCTCGCGCCCGGCTCGATGAGGCCGGACAGCACCAGCCCCATGATAAACAGGACGTAGGTCAGCGCGGCCACGAACCAGGGGGACTGCAGCTGGAAACCCCAGCCGACGCTCTCCCCGGCCGCCCTTATGCCCAGCACGACAACGCCGAAGACCAGGATGCTCACGAGGATCCCCGCCGTATAGGCGAGGCCGTGCAGGCGCCGCTGCCGGGGCTCGTGGCTGCCGCTCTTGATGAGGCTCAGGATCTTGAGGGACAGGACGGGAAACACGCAGGGCATGAGATTGAGGATGAATCCCCCCGCCAGGGCCAGGAGCAGGGCGTAGACAAGACCGATGCCGCCGGTCCCCCCCGGCTCCGTGAAGGGGATGGGGGAGGGATCCTCCCTGCCCTCAAAATAGAACCCGTGGCGCGCCTCGCCGCGGCCCACCACCAGCAGCCCGTTGAAATGCCCGGGCGGAGTGCCCTGAAACTCGGAACTCTTGGGCACCCGGATGCGCACCCCGCCGTTCTGCCAGTGAATGTCGGGGTCGACTGCATTGTCGACGATACCCTTGTCCACGGGAAAGAAGTGGAGCGGCGCACCGGGGTCCACTCGATCCGAGATGCCCGGCAGATCGATGATCATGGCGTCGGCGAGGTGGAAGCGCGCCTTGGGCACATGCAGAGTCCGGGGCAGCTGTTGACGGGCCTTTTTGAGGGTCTTCGTCCAGCGGCTTGCCGCGGCTGTTCCATCCCTGCTGACGTGCAGGGTGAGGGCGACCCTGCCGCTGCCGGGAATACAGACGTCCTTACAGATGAGCCAGTTCACCTCGGCCGCAATCGGCCAGGCCGTCCCGGGCTTCAGATCTTTGGGTGGGGTGATGCGGGTCAGCAGCAGGACGTCACCGTTGTAGCCGTAGTTGATCAGGCCGTTAAAATTGACCCGCACCGGGACCGGCCATTCTATGGGCCCGGCATGGCCCCCCCGGGGCAGACGCCAGGCTATGCGGGTGGGCAGGCCGGTGTCGCCAGGGTTGCGCCAGTAGCTGTGCCAGCCGGGATCCGGCGCCAGCCGTACGGCCACGTCAAAGGACCGGCCAGGGACAACGGTGTCCACGGCGCTGAGCAGCGAGACATCAATATTGCGCCTGTGGAGCGTCTCTGCGGGCGCCTCTGCCGGCGACTGGGCCCACAGGGGCAGGGCCGCAAAAAGACATACCAGCAGCAAGCCGGCAGGAATCGCGCGTTCCGTGGTTTTCATGTTACGACTACGGACTTCCTCGGCCGGCCAAGCAGTGACGGGGATGGCGTTTATCAGACACTCTTTCCACCTTTATTACCAGAGGGCAGCATACCTGAAGATTTACGGGCACGAAATGTACCACAATGGCCGCGGGGGGCAGAAAGGAATGCCGCTGCCGTTACCGAGAACGGACGCCCAGTTTCTGAAATTAGAATAACATGACCCCGCACCGTTCCCCGCTGTGGTCCGTCTGTCTGCCGCCTCCCCTGCCGGCCTTCGCCAGCAGGTGGCGTCTCTGTTGCTGTTCTTCTAGGAGACCCTCCGGCCCCGGCATCGTAACCGTCTGTTTTGGATAAACTCGTTAGCGCCCGGGCGATAAGGAGGATGATCATGACTTGCAGAATTCCGTTGAACCGTTTGCTTGCCTTCGTTCTGCTGGCGATGAGCGGTCTATTGGCGGCCCCCACGGCGATGGCCGCCGAGTACAAGCTCGATCCCGCACATACCTTTATCGAGTTCCATATCTCGCACATCGGCTTCGGCACCGAGGTGGGGCGCTTCAATAAATTCAGCGGCTCCTTCAACTGGGACAAGGATAACCCGTCGGCCGCGTCCATACAGTTCACCATCCAGACCGCCAGCGTCGACACCAACTGGGCCGAGCGTGACAAACACCTGCGGGAAGCCGATTTCCTCAACGTCGACAAGTACCCGACGGCCACGTTCAAGAGCACGGGCTACAGCGGAGACGCGGACAAGGGGACCATGCAGGGGATCCTGACCCTGCGTGGCGTCAGCAAACCCGTCACTCTGCAGGTGGAGCGGCTCGGCGAAGGCCAGGATCCCTGGGGCGGTTACCGCGTGGGCTTCAAGGCCACCACCAGCATCAAACGCTCGGATTTCGGCAATCCCATGAATCTGGGCCCGAAATCGGATGTGGTGAAATTCTACCTGTTTGTGGAAGGGGTCAGGAAATAATCCCCGGAGTTCTCGCCGATGACGGTCGATCCCGGAAAAACACCGAACACCGACAGCAACCTGTCGCTGGAGTTGTGCGGCGAGATGCTGCGGTCACGGCGCACCGTTAATTTTTTCCGCCCGGAGCCCGTGCCGCGGGAACGGCTGCTGGAAGCCATAGAAGTGGCGCGCTGGGCGCCGAACCACAGACTCACCGATTCCGACCGAGAATGACGGGATAATGACTTTACCTTTCCTCTCGATGGTCTTGTTTATTATGTCGAGCAGTTTCTTCTCCGAGTCCCCTCTGCGTGGGCCTGTATCATTCTGTCCGCCATAGGTCGATTCGATTATCAGGGTTTCAATCCTCTGGAAACCGGTGAATGCGGGGTCCAAAAGCCTTGTCCTGTCATATTTCAGATCGCCAGTGTAGACGATGTTGTGGAGACCCTGGCCAACATGTAGGTGCACCTGCGCCGATCCCAGCAAATGCCCGGCTGCTTGGAAAGTCAGTCTCACGTCTGGACCGACATCCGAGACTTCACCGTAATCAAGCGTTATGGAATGTTTAACCGCCTCTTTGACGCCCTTTGCGGT